>JACPTH010000484.1 GCA_016192885.1 bacterium
CCTTGAACACCCCCAAAAAGAAACTTATTGGGGAAACGTAAATCCCATCGGGCCTAGAGGATGTTATGACGAAGCGAAGAGATTTGCCGAAGCTTTAATGATGGCATATCATACAATTCACCATGTTGATATTCGAATAGTTCGGATTTTTAACACATACGGCCCAAGGATGCGCCTTAATGACGGTCGGGTCGTTCCGACATTCATATCGCAGGTTCTAAAAAAAGAGCCAATGACCCTTTTTGGAGACGGATCGCAAACCAGGAGCTTTTGTTATGTATCCGATCTGGTAGATGGAATTGTTTCCGCGATGGAAAAGGGCGACAATTCCCCAATCAATCTTGGAAACCCGGTTGAATTAACAATTCGGGAATTTGCCCAAAGAATTCGCGAAATTGACGGGGGAAACTGTTTAATCACAGAAAAACCGCTTCCTTTAGATGATCCCAAGCGACGGCGACCGGATATTGCCAGGGCAAGAAAACTCCTCGGTTGGGAACCTAAAGTCAATCTCAATGAAGGGTTGGAAGCCACTTTGAAATGGGCGAAAGAGTCAATTTCAGGTTTATCCTCCAACTAAATTCCCCGCGAAAAATCAACATGAGCAACTTTCACTCTGATATTTCGAGAATAATTGTTACCGAGGCACAAATTCGAAACCGAGTTTCGGAGTTGGGGAATTCGATTTCAAGGGATTATTTCGGCGAGGACATGGTACTGGTCTGCATTTTAAAGGGTGCTTTCATATTTATGTCGGATTTATGCCGACACATTCAAACGCCGATAAATACGGAGTTTATGGCGATCAGCAGTTATGGTCAATCGACCAAAAGCTCCGGTGTCGTACGAATCCTGAAAGATTTAAATGAAAGCATCGAAAACCGAAATGTTTTGATCGTCGAAGATATTGTCGATACCGGTTTGACCCTTTCGTACATAGCACGGATTTTAAGCGACCGCAAGCCTAACAGCCTTAGAATTTGCGCGCTTCTAAACAAACCTCAATGCCATCAAAAAGATGTAGTTATTGACTACTGCGGTTTTGTTCTTCAGGATGAATTTGTTGTCGGCTACGGCTTGGACTATAAAGATTTTTATCGTAACCTGCCATATGTCGGCGTTTTAAAACCGGAAATTTATACCAGTATCCCCCCAGAATGATTTCGGATATTAATCTTTGTTTTTTTGGCGCCCCTCTCTCTTAGCAAGCAATTTTCTTCACAAAATGCACTGCCCCGCCTGGGCTAAATCTTATTTTTTCCGAGATTGCAGTTTTTTTCAATTTTTTAACATTGACATAAAATGCTTTCTAGGGAACAATAAATTACTTCAAAATTCAAGCAACAAGGAACGCAAATATGCGAAACATGAGTACAGTGGTTCTGAGTAGGGTGGTCCTGACCGTTTCCATTTCCGTTTTTTTCCTTTTTTTCTCCGCTTGTACTTTTGGTCAGAATATCAATGATCCCGCTCTGGGATGTAATTCCTTTGCATTAGATTTTTTCAAAGCCATTTCCGCAAAAGACAAGGGGAACCTTTTTTTTTCACCGGAGAGCATTCATTCGGCCATGGCAATGGTATTCGAGGGAGCAGGGGGAGAAACGGCGAATCAAATGGGGAAGGTCTTACACTTTTCGGTTGCTGAAAACGGAAGGCTTTCACAGAGATTTTTAAATTATTTAAATGAATTGAGAACAACAACCTTATCTCCCGAAATTGCGGATGGGGTCGAACTTACCGTTGCCAACGCAATTTGGGCAATGGATGATTTCAATTTTAATGGTGATTATCTTGATTCGATAAAGAAAATTTTTGAATCCGAAGTAAACTTGGTTAATTTTGCCGACTCGGCAGCGGCAACCGAAAAAATAAATAACTGGGTCGCGGATAAGACGAGGCAAAAAATAAAGGACTTGATTCCCCAAGGTCTCTTGAGCAAGGCAATAAAGCTTATACTTACCAACGCGATTTATTTTAAAGGAAAGTGGGCGAGCCAATTTTCCGAAAACGCTACTATGGAAGAACCTTTTTTTCCCAATTCCTCGGAAAAAATTCAAGTAAAAATGATGAGGCAAATTAAAGAATTTTCTTATATGGAGACCCCTGATTTTCAGGGGCTAAGGCTTCCTTACAAGGGAAATGGGGTTTCGATGCTAATTTTTCTTCCCACAAATAAAGAGGGGCTTTCAGAATTTGAAAAAAACCTTTCAGTAGAAAATTTTGAAAACTGGCTTCATCTTTTTAAGAAACACAAAGTTAACTTACATTTCCCGAAATTCAAACAAGAAAGCAATTTTTCCCTGACTTCCTTTTTTAAGGAACTTGGGCTTTCTGCGCCTTTTGATTCTGGATTAGCTGATTTTTCCGGAATGGTGTCGGACACCAAACCGCTTTTTATATCCGAAATCCTTCACAAGGCATTTGTTGCGGTTGATGAAGAAGGCACCGAAGCCGTCGCCGCA
>JACPTH010000485.1 GCA_016192885.1 bacterium
GTGCCAAGCGGAATTGGCCGAGTCATCAAGACAAGCGGAGGAGTTAAATGATGACAACCCCGACTGACTAAGCATCCCAGCGGTCGGATCGGAATTGCTGAGGACATAAGTCCAGGTTGCAAGAGATCCGTTCGGAACTTTTCTAGTGGAATAACCAAGAACCGTTGAAGAAATTTTCGTAGAAGGGTTCGGATTTCCAGGCGTTATGCTCAAAGTGGTTGAAGCGGGAGAAATTGAAAATGGATCGATTAGGTAAATAGGAAGTGTCGGAGCGCTGGTCCCGCTTGCAAGACCAATCACCGCAAAAATAGAAACATTTCCGGTGGTTAAGGCTGGGACTTGTACCCCGCAGGAGAATTTTCCGACGCCGGTAGGGGCTCCATTGGCTCCAACCGCGACTTGGTGGCCGTCGCCGGGAACCCCGTTAACGTCCGCGGGAACAAGTAATCCAAGATTCGACGGGGATTTTACAAGCGAAACGGTCTGACCGTCTAAAACGAAGGAATTATCGCGAGCCCTTATAGAGGTTGAAGTGAAAGTCGCGCAATCCGCGGGAATAAGGCCCGCTATCGCGAACGTAGGACTTGCCGTCATTCCGATGGTACCGACCGGAATCTTGCATGGGCTGGTGGTCGCGAAGAAATTGCCCATATTACCGGCTTTATCTAGAGTTACAACTTTTGAAACGAAGGTTCCGTCCGCGGTAATCGGGCTTACCGGGACGGCTCCAATCCTTTCGATTCCATCATTTGAAGTGAAAAATGGGATGGGATACAGAATAGCGTAAGTTTTGTTGGCTAAGAAAGAAGAAGGGGCGACGTTAACTTTCAATTTGCCTGAGCCATTCGAAGTAATAATTCCTGTCATAGGGTTAGGTTGGAAAATTCCGCCGACTATTTCCCATGCTTCCAGCGGGGTATTTAATGGAAGAGAAGTTCCGCGATGATCTACCGAAACCCCGCTAATGTCGTCAATTGCGGTAAATGTGCGTTCCTGCGCGTCCGAATTCCATGATTTGGGCGTAACCAACTGCTTAAACGGCCATATTTGAGGGTTGGCCACATTAATATCGGGGCCGCTTCCGGCCGTGGTGTCTCCAAGCGCAGGATCAACAACTTTTGCGTTAAAACTGGTAAAGGAATTTGACAGAGCTCCATCGGGCGGAACCATATCCTGCGCAAGCGGGGCAACGTTATCGACTTTGAATGACGTGCTGCTATTAATCACGGTATTCCAGTTATCTTGCATTTTTACTTCAACGTAGTAGGTTGCATCAGGAAAGATTGTTGCCGAAGTATCTAACGTTGTTTGAAATTTAAAACTTCCCAATCGATTCCAGCCGGAACCGGTTGTTGGAGGAATCAATTCATTTCCCAGCCCATTGTAAATCCTGACTTTTGACAATGAAGTATCAAGCCACCACAAACTACAGCAAATAAATTGTTCGTAATCGCGAAAAGACTGGATTACAAGTTGATTCGGCTTATTAGCGGTTCTGCGATAGGCCATCCCAGGGTTTGGGTATACATCGCATTGTTTCAGGTAATATTTATACGTTTCGTTTGTAACGGCCCTAAACCTAGCACAAATACATGGCGATTGGCCCATTGCGTTGATTGAAAACACTCTAAAACAATGCCTACCGTAAACTGAAAGTTGCAAATTCATAAAGTTTGGGAGAAAAGCAGTCTGTCCGTCACTTACCCCTTTGGAATTGTCATCCAGGAATTCTTCATTTGTCTCTCTAATTCCGTTCCCGTTATAATCCCTGAAAGCCTCACCAGCATCGTATACTCCGGGCGTATTAACATAGCTTTGGCCTGAAGGCAACACCAATCTCGAATACATCCAGTACCACCCCCCGCCGGCCCCGCAACCTCGACAGCCTATCAATTGGGCGGTTTGACTAAAAGGAGCTTGTTGCAAGGTAACCGTCCAATCCGGTAGCTTGTAATCCCCCTTTTGCCTGACACGATTACAAGGATTTACGGATGTGCCCGCCGGGGTCGGGGGAACTCCGGTCTCAAATTTTACCGGCCAACAAGCGCATCCGCACCATCCACATTCTCTTCCCTCCCTTGATCTGCCGCTAAGATAAGTATTTCCAAATGGAGCCAGATCGAGGAATCCGGTCTCCCAGTTTCCGGAGGCGTCTACCCAAACGCACCTGCAACCGGTTCTATAGGTTCGCACTCCTACTCGATCTGCTTCGTATCTTCCTCCCGAACCATAGGGAACAGAGTAGGGCGTCATTATCCCTTTTGTTTTTGTTGGGTTGGTTGAAATTGTCATGTTCGCGTAGTAGTCTACCCATCCCCCGCCGTCTGGAAGATTCGAAGTAGGTTCACCGCTTCCTGTAAATAAATGGTGGGCAGGGTCGTAAACCTTCTTCAATGTTGGCGGAGGCGGCCGAGTTAAATCAACAGTACATTCTATTGTAGTTGAAGTAAAATTTCCGGCTCTGTCCGCAATCTTCGCCCAGATGCGGTACCGGTGCGCGTGAATTTCCGCAGCGGTTCCCCAAGAAACGCCGGATGGAGGCTTCCAAAAAATTCGATACACGTTGTCGGTGGTAAGCGGGCCTGCCGGAACCAGTTGGCTAATCGTTACGTCATATAAGGTCATTTGCATCGTCGAAAAATCCATTCCTGAAGCTCCGTCGCTAACGAGAGCTTTTAAAGCGGCGCTACCGCGGAATTCGCCATGCCCAATAACCACGCTGCCATCGCCAAAACCTTGATCTCGATCGTCCCAATGCGCGTAGCTTATACTTGGAGGAGTAACATCGGTCATTACTACCGCAATCGCGCTTTTTGTGCTGTCGAATATCCCGTCGGTCGCATCGGCATCGAAATTATAGGAGCCTTCACTGAGAGACGCCAAAGTAATGTTCCATTTCCCTATGGCATCTGAAACGGTCGATCCGACTTGCGAACCATTTCGATATAGTCGAACCGTTACGCCCGCTTCGGCGTTTCCTTCAAATAGAATGTTTGAAGTAGAATTAATGTATCGAGTTTGCCCCGGAACAACTCCGACATTTTGTACTTTCGTAATTGTTGGCGCATTGATGGCAAACAGGGGGGGTAAAATAAAAAACAGATAAACGAGAAACCCGTGTCTAAATTTCAATTGATAATTACGAATAGTTTTTTTAAGAGGTTTCATTGTTTTTTCCTCCCCAATTGCGACTCTGTCGTTTGTGGTGAATTCCCCATCAAATTTAGAAAAGGAAACACCTGCGCGGGCCTGCGATGTTGAGCTGCCTCGCCCCCTTTAGACCGTGAAATGATTGTGTCAAGTTGGTTTTGGGGGAAATCGAATGATTTTGTCCCTGAAGAATACTCCATAGGGCCTTGTTTCGGAAACATTATTAATGGCTTTTCCCCAAAGATATGTTTTCCGCCATGGTGCATAATGAAAGCGGATACTTGCGACGGAAGCATGCGAGTCAGGCTTGAAATATCGTTTCCGCCGGAGGCAACAAGCAATTGAAGTTCATTGGCTGAAACGGGGAAATCAATTTTTTTTTCATCATTGGTAAAATTTTCCTTAACAAACAGTTCAACCTCTAACAATGCTCGATACCGCATTCTTTGAAAAACTCTGCTTGAGCCATAAATCTTTTCAAATTCGGAAGGATCCATTGAAAGAAGGTAATCTTTAATCATCTGATTCCAAGGCGAACTTTCGGGGTTTTTCAAATATGCCACAGCAGTCTTAACATCTCTTGCGGCGATTGACCAAGTAAAAAAAACGTCGTCAAATCGTGGAGGAAATTCAGAAAGCGTATTTCTTACGACTTCCCACGAAAACCCATGGGAAAGAAATGTTGCGGCTCTCATGAACTTAACTCCGAAATTCGCGGATTCCGCGGGAATAATAATCATCGTTATGAGTTGAAAGGGAAAAAAAGGCCTGAATAAAGGCAAACATGCCAAAAATGCCTTGCGACAAAACCTCGGGAAAGCATCGCCAAGAGCCTTGTAGAAAGATTCATATGATTCGGAATTTGGTCGGAACAGCAAATTAGTGAATAGAAACATCAAGCGCTCTGAAGAAGGAGATTCTTCAGGCCATACACTTAAAATTCTCCATCTTCCCTCATTTTCCGTGAGACGCGGGAAATTTAATTTCCAATACCATTCATCGCTTAAGTTATCCGGTTTGGAAGCCCAAAAACTTCCAGGGTCTCCAAGCGCAATTCCGACTTGAAAATTAGCTTGAAAGTCTTTGCAATGATTTTGCTTTAGGATTTTTGCGGCAACAAGAGGCCACCCGGCTTGAACCAGCATTTTTGCAATTCCGCTTACGGGCGGAAACTCTAAAGATTCTGAAGCAATTTTTAAATACGGTTTTCTATCCTCGCCCAAACTGGGTTTAATTTGCGGTTCTCTAACTCGATACTTTTCTTGAGCCAATTGTTTTGGCGTGTTTTTCTCTTTTTCAGAAACATGTTTTTCCGTGCATCCGGAAACCAAAAGTGAAAAAAAAATTAACGCAACGCAAGAAAAAATTCCCCGTCTGATTTTCAGCTTCACTTTGATTTCCTCTAATTAATAGCTTACCAAAAAAAAATAAAGATTTTACTTCTTTTCGAGGATTTCATACCCCGCGAATGCCCAACCTTGAATTCCCTCCCGAAACTCAATAACGTTATAATAACCAAATTGTTTTAGAATTTTCTTAGCTTTGCCCGGAGATGGGCATTCCAGGTTATTCCCATAAACGATGATCATTTCACCTTCTGAGTTTATCAATTTTTTCACTTCTTCCAAGGAATACAACCCTAAAATGTGTTTCGCGCCTGGAATCCTGCGCCCATCGTCTAAATCATCATTTCGAGCATCAAGAAGGGTAAACGCGGTAGATGTTTTGATTAAAGATGAAAGAGTTGTGGTAGTGATAATTCTTTCAGGTTCGGTTGGGACTACATCGGAAAGGGTCGGGGTTTTCTCAAGGAAGCCTAGTGATGAAGGGTCCATGGCGGCAACGGATGCAACGGAAATGGGTGTTCCTGAGGCCAGAGCCATTTGATAGAATGCCTGTTTGCAGGGTCCCCAACATAGGTCGGAAGATTCGCTACCCAACCCCTTGGAGAAATTCGAACTCGATCCGACGTTTGAGTGATGGGAATGAAACGTTTGGAAGGTTTCGGAAACCGACTCTAAAAATGGAAAAGTTCCGCTAGGGATTCCGCTATTATAGGGGCCTTGGAAAGGTTTCAACCAGGGAGCGTCAAAAGACCCGCCAGGATTAAGCTGAAAGCGAGGAAACGAGCCAACCGCCGGTGGTAATTGCGCTAGGATTCGCCTATTTTGTGTGCTTTCCAAATCCGGGTCAGGAATTTGAGGTCTTATGATGATCGCAAAGAAAATGAATGAAGCCAATAATGATAGTAACCGCAATTTTTTTTTCATATTCCTCCGAATCTAAATCAAAATTTGTGTCGTTCACCATGCGTATTCGGTTAAAAGGCAATATGACCTTCTCTTAATCCGACACCTTTTCACCCTTACAAACAATGGTAATAGCCCCCACGTGTTCAATGTTGCTCTTTAAAGATTCTTTAATTCTTTCCGAAATCTCATCACTTTTGGAAATAGATGTATTTCGGCGAACCAATATTTCCAGATCAATTAAAAGGTGTCTGCCGGCATATCGGGTTTTAATATACCCTGCCCCCTTAACATCGGGGTCGGACAGAACCAGCTTTTCGATCAAGTCAACCTGGTCGGGAGGCGAGCCGCTGTCCATCAGACCTGCAATATTTTTTGATACGAGAGACCAGGCGATTGGACCGGTGATTATACCCACGAATAAAGCCGCCGTTGCGTCAAGCCAAGGGTATCCGAACTGAGCGCCAAGCAATCCCAAGAAAACCGCGGCGGTTGCAATTGCGTCCATGCGGTTTTCCAAAGCATCCGCTTCGATCGCCGGGCTGTTAACCGCTTTTGCGGCACAAATCTCAAGACTGTAGACCACCTCATTTGCAATTATTGAAATAATGGAAACCAGCAGACCAATCGGATGAGGGATCTGAGGGGAAACCCCCATAATCAGTTGATCAACGGATGAATCGATGATAACATAAGCTCCGAAAAAAAGTATAACTCCCACGAACAATCCGCAGATATTTTCAACCTTTCCATGACCGTACGGATGGTTTTGATCGGGGGGAATTACACTAATGTTTACCGCGAGCAGAACTACAAATGAGTTCAGAACGTCTGCGGAGCTATGGGTAGCGTCAGCGATCAACCCTAAGCTGCCCGTGATAATTCCGGCAATTCCTTTAAAAAGCGCAAGGAAAATATTTCCGAGAAGACTAAAATGCTGTATTCGGATAGCGCATTTCTTGCAAGATTCGGAAGGCTGCGAAATTTTCGGCTTGTTTTTGGTTTCGGAATTTCGTTCTGATGGAAACACGGACTTTACCGCTTCAGCTAACGGTTAGAATTCAGAACGCAGAAAATAGAAGTCAGAATAGAAAATAACAGGCCAAGATTCATCTGAATTCCAGCTTCTGAATTCTGAATTCAATGTTTGCGGTCAAAGCGGACGTAGAGCTAAAGAGGTTCCGGATTTTGCGCATCGGCAAAAAGGGTCGTAAAAATGGTCTTGTTTCGCCTGACAAGGTCTATTAAAACTTCTTTCGATAAATCCACGGTTTTCGCAACTTCGTTAAAAGATTGAATATCGAATATTTCTCTGTTATTGATCCGCTTGATCAAGTCCCCTGTTTTAAGCCCCGCATCGATGGCGGCAGCACCTTCAACATTCGTGATGAGAACGCCCCTCAGATCGGGAGAAATCCCGAACTCCCGCGCTACTTCCAGGTCTGCGGTTGATTGGACGTCAATACCAAGCCATGTTAGCTCTTCAGGGGGTTCAATTCCTATCGCTTCGTTTGGGGGGCCTTTGGGCACTCTTGAAAGAAACGCTCGTACATTCGCGGGTTCCGGTTCCAATGTTAATGCAATATTAAAATATTCACCCTTTCGAAATACCATGAAAGTAACTTCTTCTCCGGCTTCCATTCCAGTAAGCGAGGTCCAGAGCGAAATTTCGTCGTTGACGGGTTTGTTATTCACTCCGCAAATTACGTCTCCAGGTATTAGGCATCTTTTCCCGGCGGGCGATTTTGGAAAAACATGATTTACCAGTACTCCGCCTTTAAACGGGAGTTTAAGTTCATTCGCGATAAAGGTGTCAACGGTTAGAACATCGATACCTAGCCATGCGCGACCGATATCTTGTGAATTTGGCGGTGGAGTTACCATTGCCACCTGCGCCGCGGGAAGCGAATTTGGCAAGGGAGCTTCCGGGCGGGTAACCCGGATCTGGGTTTTCCTTTCCATACCGGCTGAGTGGCTGGGGTTTGCTTCGCGGGCAATTGGCTTGCTGTTTGTCCTGGGTTGAAAGAAACTGGTTTTTTGATAGTTAACCGCGAGCCAGCCAACCGTGGAAACAATCAAAATTAAATTCAGAACTATCCACGGCGCCATGTTTTCTCTTTCGCATTTCAGATTATTCTTCCCCATCTTTTCCTCCCTTGAGATCATCGTTTAACGATTACTTTTCAATAAAAGGGGGCACTGTGCGCCTTCAACATAGCTCTTAATTTTCATCGACAATTTATACTTTACCCCGGGTTATTGAGAAGTTACGGTTAAACCTGGTTCGGGAAAAGGAAAAGGTCTTTGGATATGTAAATTTCTAAGGATTTCCTGTTCGTGATGCCAGTCCCAATACGCCAAACCTCCAATAAAAAAAGTAAGAAAAACGAGCAAACCTGCAATTAAATTATTGCTGACATCATTTTTTCGGTAATTGTCAACCACAATATTATTTCACTGCCTACGTTAAAGTTCACTCCTATTTATAACTGCAAATTCTTCGTCATGTTGAAGGAATAATAACATATTTGATTTGAAAGATAACATCAAACGTTATTAATCTAGTATTTTTTTGCCGATTTCCTGGGAAGCTTTCCCGGCAATCCGGAAAATGAGGGAAAGGCTTATTCGTAAAAAATGGAGACTTATATGGATTCGGATTTCAACCTGATCTTAGAACTTGCCCAACGCGGGTATGCCGATGCTCAGGACCTATTGGGAGTCATGTACAAGTTGGGTGACGGCGTTTCGAAGGACTACAAGGAAGCAGAAAAGTGGCTAAGGTTAGCCGCGTCCCAGGGTGACAGCGACGCTCAGCATAATCTTGGGGTCATGTATTACAATGGCGAAGGCGTTTAAAAAAATTTCAAGGAAGCTGAAACGTGGACTAGACGCGCAGTTCTGCAAGGCGATGCTTCCGCTCAAAACAACCTTGGGCAGTTTTATTATGAGGGAATCCTGGTTGAGATGGATTTTGTTGAAGCCATGAAATGGTATCTGATGGCCGCGAAAAATGGCGACGCTTCCACGCAGAACAAACTTGGGGGAATGTATTTCCGCGGAGAGGGCGTTCCGAAGAATCGCCAACAGGCGGTGAAATGGCTTCGACTGGCCGCCAGACAAGGCTTTTCCCTGGCTTTGAATAACCTGGGCAGATGGTATTATGAAGAAAACGCCGGATACATGAGTTATTTTAAGGCTTTCAAGTTTTTTCGCATGGCGGCAGTACAGGGGGATGTCATTGCCCAAGCCAATCTTGGAATCATGTACGCCGAGGGAAAGGGCGTTACAAGAAATTTGGCCGAAGCCCTGAAATGGCTTGGTCTTGCCGCTGAACAGGGTGATTCCGTCGCCAAGGCTCAATTCGAAGCAATTAATAGCGTTGAGCTGTCAGTGCGAATCAGATAGTAGTCAGTAGGGTGGGTTAGCGAAGCGTAACCCACCGAATTGGTGGATTACGGCGAAAAACACGCCTAATCCACCCTACGATTCTACTGCACAAAGCCAGATTCCTCACATTCGTTCGGACGGTTTCCCAGCTCGTTTGACAATGGTGAGATTTTTTAACTATAATTCCTAACAGTGAACTTTCGCATTTTTTTCAAAGAAGGTTTTGCGGTTTTCGCGGAAAGACATTAGTGGAGCTGACCGAAATGATCTGCAAGCGAATCCCAAGGCTTGCCATGGCCATCCAGGAAGGATGGCCGCGGCTGGCACAGGCACCCCGCAGATCGCCATGGTTGGCGATTCGAAGGGGTACCCCGAAGGGTTTTGGCAAAAACTTGGAGATGAGCTGGAAGTTATCATTTCGAGTTAGCGTAACGAAGTCTTGGAGCGAATTCGCAAAACCCAAACAAAAAAGTGCGAAAGTCCACTAGCATAATGCGCCTGAATCTATTCTTGCGAAGATTCCTCGGATTTTTGACCGTTCTTGTTTTAGCTTTTTCTCCGGCGGTATCAGCGGAAGTAAACTTTGTTTTCGTGGTTCCTGAAGGCCCAGCGGAAAAAAAGAATGTCGCGGAATTAAAAGATGTTCCCATTGTACAAGTCCGAGGCGGGCGGGCATTCTCTTTTCGTAGTCTTCTACCGGGTGAAAACCCGCGTTCGGATTCTATAAAATCCCGCATAACCAAAAGCGGCGCTATCCGCAAAACCCTGGAACTATGGGACCTGGCCAGAAAAAAAGCGCCCGCTCCTTGCCAACAATGGATTTCCGGAGATAGCCTTGTTCCGATTTGGGTTATCCCGAAGGAATCCGGGGGAAAAGGTTTAGGTTTAATTTCCTTGGTTCCCATTAGAATCGGCACCGGACAAAATTTTTTTTTCGCTTCCCAGCTTCTTTTAGTGGGCGATTTAAAAACCCCGAAAGAAGGGGTTATTTCCCTTGAAGAGATGATGGGCGCGAACCTCCTTGTCCCAATGGTTTGCCATGAGATTTTTCACGGAATTCAAAGCGATCTGATGCGGGAGCGTTTTCTTCTTTTGGATAGCTTTGCCCAGGGTTTTGGGATGCCACACGATTCTCCATTGGAAACCGATCCCCGTACCGCTTTCAAGGAAGGTTTTGCCGAAGGCGGAGAACTTTGGTTGGCGGGTCTTTTCCCGGGCGAGTTTTATTTCCCCAAAACCGGGAACTTTTCC
Source organism: bacterium (assembly GCA_016192885.1). Classification (GTDB taxonomy): domain Bacteria; phylum Muiribacteriota; class Ozemobacteria; order Ozemobacterales; family Ozemobacteraceae; genus JACPTH01. The sequence continues at coordinate 10,041 of JACPTH010000485.1, forward strand.
ATGCGACCCGAAGTGAAGTCTTTTTCCAGCGCGATGTGCAAGCGCCGCATTACTTTGGCAAGTCGAAATCGTTATATCTTTGAAGCTGACGGCAAAAAAAAAGATGGGCGCCTGAATTCTGGAAGTTCTGATTTAGCCACGGAGGGAGTCATTGCCAGTCTAATTTTTACTTTGTTTGGCCACGTCAAATGGCAAAACCCTCCGCGAGAAATCTTCGCCGCTATTTCGAATTCCTCTCCACTTACTCTTTTTGACTTGGTAAATCAACTTATTAAGGAAAACCCTTCCCAAGCGCCCACAATTCGACGGATTCTTTTGGAATATACCTGCTACACAATCGCCTCTTCGGAAGCGCTTTCGAGATATGAAAACTACTATCTTTCAAGGAAATCTTTTTTGGCCGGAAAATTACCCAGGGATGAGTACCAAAAAATTCATTCCATGTGGCAAGATTGGAAAGCCGCGCAACTCAAGCGAATTGAGGCTGGCGCCCCCTTATCCGGAGCGGTTCCTCAACCTTTAGTTGTTTCAAATAAGCAGGGTTATACTTTAGATTTGCACGATGAGGATATTGATCGCCTTGCCTGGCATCTTGAAGCTTTTTTTCCACCCGGAAACCCTGACGAAATTCGAAATCTTTCAGCTTCCTATGCCCAAAGAATTGTTTCCAAACGCAAAGAAATTGGAGTATTTGAGTCAATTAAAGAACTTGAAGGCTTGGTTCCAAATTGGTTATTTCTAAAATTGCAAGCAGGGTTTCGTAGATATCTTTTGAAATCGGAAAAGGCGGTTGATTTGGAAATTTCCCGGCGAAGACGCCTTTTTAGCAATTAACCTAGAGCCTAATGGGGCAAAAAAGTGATTAAAACTTCAGAGATGCTTGAGTTGCTTAACAGGCATGAGTTTTTCATGACCGATTACCTTGTTGCCATTCTTAATTCTATTAAGGGAAAGAAACTTCCAATGGAGGGAAAGTTCCTTTCATTCATGAAGGACAGCATTTCCTTCCAACCTTTTGGAGCTACCACCCCCAATTTGCGAAAATACTTCCAACCCGGCCATATTAGAAATAGAGTGGTTTCTAATTTGTTTGATAGGCATCAAGCCTTTTTCAATTTAATTGGAACTTTAGAAACAAAAGATGAACGAGAAGTTGTTAACCATCAGCTTATTTCCAAAATGGGAGGTGGAAAATCCTGTATTAACGGTTTTTCAATTCTCATTTTGTCCCGTCTTGGGCACATTGATGCAAAAAAAGAGCTTTTCTCAAGATTTAAAACATTTTCTCGCGCCCTTAGATGGGGAATTACGGCCATCCTAGGAAAAACCGGAGAGTCTCGATGGGTTTCATTATTTCTTTTAGGGTTGGATGACCCTGAACCTGAAACCGTGCGCCTCGCAGCGTTTGGATTAGGGTGGAGCGGGGCTGTCGCCTCATCCAGAAAGCTTGTAAAACTCCTTTTTCGCAGGAACGTGGAAGTTGTTCTATCGGCCATTAAAGTTCTGGCGCAATTACGCGATTCTCGCTCGGTCCCTTCCCTAAAGAGAATCGCCAAAGAATCCAGATTTAAAAAGATTCGGGCAACCGCGGTTTCCGCTCTAGGAGAATTTGTTGAAGCGGATACCGTCCCTGTTTTGGTTAGATATTTAAAGGATCCTGAACCTCGGGCCCGAGCTAATGCCGTAATGGCATTAAAAAGGAAGCTTCTTTCTCAGAAAAACTTAAATCCAAAAGTAATTAGAGAAATTAAGGTTCTTCTTAATGACAAAAACAATCGAGTAAAGGCTGACACAATCCAAGCCCTTTGGGATCTGGGTTTTGTTGAATGCATTCTTGAAATCGAACCCATGTTGAAAGACCCTAATCCCAGGGTTAGAGGTTCCGCGGCATACCTTTGCGGAAAGCTTAAACTTCACCAGTTTAAAAACCGTCTTATCGACCTTACGGATGACCCTTCATGGCCGGTTAGGAGAATGGCGGCAATTAGCTTTTTACGCTTGGGAGAAGCAAATAAAACGACCCTCGAGTCATTAATGCGTAACGGGACCCAAAAACAACAGGTAAGCGCCGCGTTTGCCTTGGGTCTAACCGGTTTCACTGAAGCAATCGATGCTCTCGTTTCCCGTTCTTCCTCCGACGACGAAATCGCCCAACTTACTGGGGAGCTTTGGTTGCAAATTCCGAAAACTCAAGAATCAATGAAAATGTGAATTTCCTTTGGTATTTTAGCCTTTACGTCGATGTATTGGGTAGGTATATTTATTTGTAAGCGCTTTTGTTGAAAGTTGGGTGCACAAGAATGATCAGCAGGGGTAAAAGAGAGGGATAGACCCATGCCGATAAAACCTATCGATATTAAAACGAATTTCCTTGTAAATCTGGATGCAAGCAGGCTTCAGGAAAATCAGAAGGCGCAAGACCTAGGGCCTCTTCAGCACACCGTTCAAAATCAAAATAAAGAGCAGGAGAAGTTTGAAACGGTTCACGGAAGTGAAGCTTGCGAGCATAAAGTTATCCGGAAGGAAGATGAAGAATCGGAGAAAAAAAGGGAACGAGGCGAAAAAGGTAAATCGGAAAATGCCGATTCTGATGTTGACTCTTTAAATCCTCCCCAAGAGCCTCATCCCATCCCTGACCCCGAAGGCATTCGCGGGAAGAAAATCGATATTCAAGCTTGATGTGAATGCCATTAATTGATCGTTACATTTTTCATGTGTACTTTCGACCGCTGGTTGGGTTTATTTTTTTTGTCCATTTTTCTTCATCGAACTTATACGCTTCCTCTTCAGATAATGCAAGATTTCAAAACCATGAGGGAGTGCTTCTAGCTCAGAGAAGCGATATTGACGGAGCGATCAGGGCATTTGAAGAGGCTTTTCGAAACAATCCGAACGACGAGACCATTGTTTCAAACCTTGCAACCGCTTACAACAACAAAGGGGTAAATTTGGTAAAATCCCGCAACTTTTCAGGAGCTTTAGTTGAATTTAAAAAAGCCAAGACTAAGAAGCCTGAAGACATAGAAATCCGGTTTAATCTCCTTAATACCCTCGTTTCCATACGGGATCTAGAACAAGCTCACCGAGAAGCTCAAAGCATTATTTTTTTAAGACCAAGGGATCCTCAGACCCTTTTAAAAATTGCCGGACTTTTTAAAAAATCAGAAGATTTTGAGTTCGCCCAAAACCTGCTAGAACGAGTGTTAGAACTGGATTCAAAAAATGTTCCCGCGTTACTCAATCTTGGGCAATTATTCTACCATCTTGGGAACCTTTCGGGGGCTCGAAGTTGCTTTGAAGAGGTTTTGGAATTCTCTTCCGGAAATGCGTCCATAACGGAATTCCTAAGGAGAATCTGTCGCGAAGAAGAAATACAAGCAAACTTTGATTCAAAAAACAGCGTTCATTTCACCATTACTTTTGAAAACGACGGTCCGAAAGAGTGGATAGACGATTTACTTGAGTTTTTTGAAGAAGGATATCAAAAAATTGGTGAATTGTTTAACTGGTATCCCTCCCAACGAACGCAAGTAATAGTTTACTCGCGGCCTCAATTCCATAAGATTAGTTTTCTGCCTTACTGGGCGGGCGGGCTTTACGACGGAAAGATTAGGTTACCATTCCCCCAAGGAAATACAACTCCGGCGAATCTAAGAGGGGCGGTTTTCCATGAGTATTGTCACCATTTGGTCCATATTCTTGGGAACGGCCGTTGCCCAACCTGGCTAAATGAGGGGTTGGCACAATTAGCCGAGGGAGTTAGCATTCATTCGGCAAAGGATATTCTTAACAAAAATCCAAATTTCCCCCTAATTCAGACAAAAAATTTCACTTCAAGGTTCTCCCATTCTAAAACGCGCTCAGAAGCAGAACGCCTTTACGCTCAATCTTTGATAGCCGTTTCCTTGATAGAGGAAGAAAAAGGACTTCCCGGAATTCGTTCAATTATTTCATTTCTTGGGCAAGGATGCTCGCTTGATGAAACTCTTTTTGAGGTTTTAGGGAAATCTTGCGAAAACCTTGATAAAGATATTCGTGAGTTTCTCGATCAACCTTAACCTAATCCTTCGCCAATGGCCATAGACAAAACGTATTTTCCCAATAAACCGGGGGAACACTTCATGAACCATCGTGAAAATGTCATCTCAAACGAATGTGAGAGATCTTTCCTTATCCCCCGGGGCAAGATTTCTGTTGCACGACGCCTCCCTTCGATCAAAATGGCAATTTCCCCCCCCCCCGGATTTTTGAGAAGATACGACAAAACCTTCTTTGCGTGATCCTGCAACCCGCATGTATGACTCGGTTTAAACCGATGGTTAAATGCTTTCAAAAAAGTTCCCGAACTAATTTGTGGCATGCTTTTTTTCCGATAATCCCTCTGAGTGTTACCCCAAAGAAGGGGGATCTAAGCTATTAAAGAATCTCTAAAAAAGTTTTTGTTGCTTCTAATGATCTGCCAAATTTGGTTTTTGGATGCCTCACATCGAGAAAGTCATTCATCGTTTTCTCGATTGCGGCGACCTACATAAAGGTTTCGCCAGGGTAAAATGTGGTGATTGCGGTCATGAATTTTTGGTGGGGTACTCTTGCA
>JACPTH010000486.1 GCA_016192885.1 bacterium
GCAAAATCTCACTTACTTTCTTCAACGGAATCCGCTCCCGGAAAAAGAATGACTACGGTAACTCCATGGTCGCCTTCTCCATAGCGCCCTAGTCGAAAATCATAGCGAAAAGGACCTGATTTCAAAAAATCGTGGATCGCTTTTTTTAACTTTCCGGTTCCCTTTCCATGGATGAGATGGACTTTCCCCAATTGTTGCGAACGTGCAAGCTTTAAGTAAATCTCGGTTTTCTCAAGAGCTTCCTCAACTCGCAACCCTCTCAAATCAATCTCGTTTCGAACAACCTGGGGAGGAGGAAAAAAATTCGAGCCTGTTGAACTTTGGCCATTTGGTTCTTTTTGGCCTTGAACTTTAAAAACATCACTCAAAGGAAGATTCAATCGGATTCCGTCAAAATTAACATCAACATGATTTGAATTTCGGTCAATACTTTCAATAATTCCAATTTTTGAAATTTTCTTCCAACTTACCGAATCCCCAATTTCCAAGGCGGAAAATACAAATGGTTCCGGAAAATAGGACGTCTCAAAGGGCTGTACTTCCAGTTCGGAGATTGCCTTCTTAAGGTCTAAAACCCCTTTTCTTGCAAGGGAAAGATCGCGGGCCGAGGAGGAAGCGGTAGAAGGGGCGCGTTCTTTCAAATCTTTAATGAGTCCCTCAAACTGCTTTAATTTAAGCTTGAAATGACACTCGAACTCTTCGGATATTTCATCATACCGCGTTCGACGAAATGCTTCAAGTTTCTTTTGCTCTGAGGCAATATCTAAAAGTTTTCCGGAAAGAATTTGTTCTTTCTCTTCAAGGGATCGACGAAGTTTTTCCACCTCAACTCGTTCTCTTTCAATCAAGTCAAACATCGATTTCTCGCATTCACCATTTCTATCACGGGCTTTTACCATTTCCTCAAGAATTTCATTCGGCATCCCAAATCGCGTCGCAATAGCGTAGGCATTGCTGTTCCCCGAAACCCCAAGAACTAGGCGGAATGTAGGTTGAAGGGTCTGGTAGTCGAATTCCATACCGGCATTTTGAACTCCGTGGGTATTGAATGCCAGCTTTTTTAATCCGTCATAATGGGATGTAGCGAGGGTAAAAACTTTTCTACGAACTAACGATTTAATTACCCCAATTGCGAGAGATAAACCATCAATTGGGTCGGTCCCGGTTCCGATTTCATCAAGGAGCACAAGAGAACCTGAGTCGCATAATGAAAGAATTTCTTTGAGGCGTTTCAAGTGCGATGTAAATGTTGAAAGATGATTTTCTATGCTTTGGTATTCACCAATATCGGTAAGTATTTGATTAAAAATTGGCAGTTTAGAACCTCCGGAAGCAGGAATGAAACAACCAATTTGCGCAAGAAAGGCGCAAACTCCGACAGTTTTCAGGGTCACAGTTTTTCCGCCGCTATTGGCTCCGGTGATAATGATGCA
>JACPTH010000538.1 GCA_016192885.1 bacterium
AGACATTGCAAGGATTAATGAGTTGGGGATTATTCGGAGGTCGCGAGAGCGACCGACCGCTGGGATTGAGATACGCGAATTTATTTCGCGTGTCAAAAGGGGGCGTCGTGCAACAGGCGCGTGCCCCCTTTAACTAAATGGTTACCTTTGTTTACTTTCGGTTGTAACTCGATTGGCAAATCAAAAGCTGCGAGTTTTTTTGAATTTGAAACCCAATTTTTAGGAGATAGCCCGTGAGGCGAAAAGTTGCGAATTTGAATTTCTACCTATTCTTAAATTTGATAATTCTTTGTATATTTCTTCTTGGTATTTGGCGAGGAGAGCCTGTTTGGGATGCCTCGATCAGATTGCCTTCTCTTTTGCTCTTCTTGGCGGTTATCAATACGGTTTTAATTTTCCGAGAAAGCATCGTATTGCCCGCTTCACGGGCAAACTTTCCAGGGCAGAATGAGCTAGCTAGGTACCTACGCGCCATAGTCGGTTCCAGCGAACAAATAGATGATAAACTTCTATCTGATTCACTGGAAACAATCATTTCTCAAACCGGGATTGAGGGTTCCCTTTTGTTTCTTTTTGAACCCGCGGGAAATTTTTCCTTAACCGCGTCCGCTGGGAGAATTCCAACGCAACTATCGGGCGCCAGGTTTTTTGTTTCGGGAGAAGAACTTCATCTTAAGCACCCGGGGGGGCTTGGCGAAGAGAAGGTTTGCAAGTGGGAACCGGCCGTTTCAGTTGTTTCCCTGAATTCCAAAGTGACACGTTTGTTCGCTTCCATAATTCCACTTTCGATGGTGGGGAACCAAAAAGGGCTTTGGTTACTCGTCGGGAAAAAAACCGTCACCAGGAAGTTGGATTTAATCAACCTTGCTGTCCATTTGGAAACCATCTTATCCGTAAAATTTTCCCGCTCAAAAAACTCCAATGGAAGGTTTGTCGACAATCAAACCGGGCTTTTGCGATATGAAGGCTTCAAAAATGCTTTTGAACTCGAACTTGAGAGATCCGAGCGTTATCATCAGAATCTAAGCGTTCTTCTTCTTTCGATTCACCGATTTGAGGAAAACCCAAATGGCGCAAAGAATTCTCTCGAATCGGCTGTTTCCATTGCGCTCCGGGAATCCCTGAGAAGGTTGGATTTAATGTTTTTCTCGGAGAAACCAGGAGTTTTTATTGCTCTTTTAACCGAAACCAATTCAGAGGTAGGTAAAATCGTTGCTGAGCGGATAAATTCAGCATTTCGAAGGCAAGCTCAGGCAGCGTTGAAAACTAATGACAGCCTTCTTTCGAGCGAAATAAATATGGGTTTGGCGACTTATCCTGACGATTCCTCCGTTGCCGATGTTTTGATGGAGCTGGCTGAGGATTCGTTAAATAGGGCGAAAAAGGATGGCAAGGTAATCGAGGTTTCCCCGTGCTTAAAAGCCGAACGAGAAAACCGGTAAAGTTGCCTTGATTGCATTGGTGGGTTTAATTGGAGAAAGAAAACATGAAAAAAAATCAATTAGTCGTTCAATTTAAGTTAAATGGTCGCATGGTTTCCTCGGAGGTTTCCCCAACCATGACGATGCTTGACCTTTTGCGGGAAAAGTTTTTCCTAACCGCGACAAAGGAAGGATGCGGAAAGGGAGAATGCGGAGCCTGTACCATACTTTTAAACGGACTCCCGGTTAACAGTTGCTTACAATTGGCTGCGGCCCTTTCGCCTGAGGATGAGGTTACGAGTCTTGAGGGCTTAGTCTTTGACCCGCTTTTAAAGAAAATTCAAAATTCATTCGTCCAGGAAGGTGCGGTTCAATGCGGGTTTTGTACTCCGGGTATGCTTGTTTCCTCTTATGCGGTATTAAAGTCAAAGAAAAATCCTTCCGATCAAGACATAAAAGAAGGATTGGCGGGTAACATTTGCCGATGTACCGGATATATGAAAATCATGTCCGCGGTAAAAAAGGCAGCGACGGAAGAGTAAACTATGAATCTTCTCGATAAAGGGGGGCACGCCCCCCCCTTCGGCATGCGAAATGAATTCGCATGCCTCATCCCCCGCGATCGGTCGCGGCGCTCCCTCCAAAAGAGCTTTCACTTTTTTACCCCAATTTCCATTTTACCCCGGATTATTGAGGAGATACAAAACTATGAACCATGAAATTCAATATTTTAGACCCAATACTCTTAAAGAAGCGGCGTCATTTTTTTCCGATAACCCCTTTGCGTACCCCATAGCGGGCGGAACGGACATCCTGGTTAAATGGAAAAATGGCGGGTTACCCCAACTTTCCCATTTTGTCGATGTTCGTAAAATTGTTCCATCTATGATTGTAAAGGAAAATGGAAAAGTAATAATCGGAGCGGGGTGCGCCATGAACGTTTTGGCTTTAGACCCTTTTATTGCCGGCAATTTCCCTGCGCTTTCTTCCGCAGCTTGGTCGGTTGGGTCGTTCCAGATTCGAAATATGGCTACAATTGGCGGTAACGTTGCGAATGCTTCCCCTGCCGGGGATACCATACCTGCGCTTTTGGCCTTAGACGCAAATGTCATCCTTGGAAATTCGGCGGGAACAAGAAAGATTCCTATCCTGGAATTTTTTTCGGGTCCCGGCAAGACTGTTTTGAAAAGGGGCGATTTAATTGAGGGCTTCGAAGTGAAAAATTGTCAGACCAAAGGGGCTTTCCTTAAACTAGGGACAAGGGCATCAAACGCCATTTCAAAGGTTTCCTTGGCTCTTTCCATTTTTGAATCTAAATTAGGCAGTAGCGAATTTAGAATAGCTCTTGGGGCGGTTGCTTCAACGGTGATTAGATGCAAAAAAGCTGAAACCATTCTTGGTGAGTCATCGGCGCCGTTTTCTAATGAGGTTCTTAATGAAGCCATGGTTGCGGTTCAAGAAATTTCCAAGCCTATCGATGACATTCGTTCCGCGAAAGTATATCGGAAAAAAATGGCCGGAGTGTTATTGAAAAGAGCCCTAATAGCCCTTAGGCTTGTTTCTTCGAGCGTTGATTAAATTTAAAGAAAGAAATTTGTACAGGGAGTAACCGTGAAATTTATTGCCATTTTGCTTCATGTTTATCAACCTCCGACTCAACTTGGATTTGTGGTCGATGAGATCGCTCGGGAATGTTACCAACCTTTGGTAAATATTTTCACTTGCGAATTGGAACCAAGATTTACTCTAAACATCAACTATAGCTTGACCGAACATCTAGTCACAAGAGGTCATAAGGAGATTATAGAAGGTTTAAGATCAGCATCCGAAAAGGGAAACCTTGAATTCGCGGATTCAGGCGCTTATCATCCAATTTTCCCTTTAATCCCGGTTTCGGAGGTAAAACGTCAACTTGAGTTGAATCAACAAGGAAACAGGTCGGTTTTCGGACCCTCTTACTCTCCGAAAGGAATTTTTCCACCTGAGATGTGTTTTTCAAGCCATTTAGCCCGGTTGTTTCATGAAATGGGTTATTCCTGGTGCATTACGGACGATTTGCCATATTCTTATCATAATGGAACCCCTCCCTACAATTTCATTCCAAAGGTCAGTGACGTTGCGGTTTTTCTCAGAAGCAACACTTGGTCAAATGATGTTTCCTTCCACCTTTGGAAAGGAAGAGATTTTTTGAATACCGCTAAGGATAGAATGTCCGAATGGTTCGGAAATAACGACGGTTACCTAATCATAGCCATGGACGGCGAGACCTTTGGACATCATCACAAGTATTATGAAGAAAAATTTTTTCGAAGCTTGTTATATGCGGTTAGAGAAGATCCGGAAGTAAAGTTGGTAACGCTTAGCGAACTTTTCAAGGTTTTCCCGACCAAGGAACAATTTGTTCCTCCCTCCACGTGGTCGGCTTCCATGAATGATCTTTGCGCAGACGATCCCTACCCTTTATGGCGAAGCAAATTTAATCCGATTCACCATAATCAATGGGTTCTAACCCATCACGTGATGGGAATGGTTAACGGAACTTCAGGAGGCGACCCTGAAGCCAGGAAACTCTTGGACAAAGCAATTTATAGTTGCCAGTATTGGTGGGCATCATCTTGGAATTACGACCCTACCCAAATTTTCAGGGGGGCTTATCTTTTATTAGACACGCTTGAACGCGCCGGAAGAGTTTCAGGCGATCGGGAAGCCATTAGAATTGGCCGTGAGATGTACAACAATCTTGTTTTTTCCATTTCCGAGCGCCAGCGCCAACAAAATGAGAAAAAAGCTTGAGTATTCGGTCATGAATAAACCTCGATTTTTGAAAATCGGCTTTTTCTTCCTTTTTCTAACGCTAAATTTTTTTTCCTCATCCGCGTGTTTTGCAGTGAGCCCTGATGAGATTTTTGAGGATGGAAAAAGGGCTTTTCTCCAAGGAAATTGGGAAGAAACAAAAGCTATTTTGTCGAAATTCAGAAACAGGTGGCCC
>JACPTH010000539.1 GCA_016192885.1 bacterium
CGGATCTAAAAGGAAATGTTGTCTTAAGCGGGGATGACTGAAGTGTTTGCTTTCAAACAAGCGTTTCAAAAAATCCGTAAGCGGCTGAACCTGCAGCGCTTCACCCTCAATACTTAATCTGGTTGAGGATTCGGGTCTAATTCTTACCCTCACGAGGCGAACCCCCTCTGGAAGAACCCCTTCCAGGTTTTCAAAAAGATTTGTCCAAGAAAAATTGAGGCTTTTTAACAATTTGTAGTACAAAAGCGCTTGGGTTGATAATTTATGAATTTCATGCAAATCCGGGCGCTTATCCGCGAGACTTTTTGCGCTTAAAGTAAGTTTCTTTTCCATTCGATCGGATAATTCAGAAAGAGTTTCCTTAATTTTCTTGATCTCAAAGAGTTCGAATGACATAACCAAAAAGATAGTAATTGGAAAACCTGCTTCATTAAGCTATCCTTTACTTTGCAAGAAGACCTACGCACGGGGCAAGTAATGGCCCAATTGCAACGATGTTGGCGTTATGTTCGCGCGGCGAGGGAATATCCGCGATAGGATTAAAACGTTCACATGGAGTGTCAAAGTAATCAGACAAAAATTCAGGTAGACCTTCAAAAAGGCTAGAACCTCCGGTGAGATAGAGTCTAGGAAGTCGCGAAACCTTAAACTTATCTTGGTAAAATTTAAAGGTCACATGAAGCTCCCGAAGCCAATTTCCAAAAACCCTTTCGAAAAGATTTCGATCTTGAATGTGATTTAGGATTTCTTCACGTTCTACGGGAAAAAAGTTTTGATGGCATTTTTGAATCTGCGCCTGTTCAAAAGGAATATCCAAAAAATGTGAAAAATTCGCGCCGAAAGTCTCCCCGGCCACTTCAATAATTCGTTCATATCTCAACAACCCGTGGTCGAACATCTTAACAACGGTCGTTTCATGCCCTATATGACAAATTACTAGTTGGCGGTCAAGGGAACGATCCGGGTAAGCATCCTCCAGGAGATTGTATACTCCCAAACTTGATGTATCAAAAGCCATTAATTCTATCTTCATTCCGGCAAACAGACTTGAAATGACTTCAACAATATTCCTTTGGACCAACCCAACCATTATCCAGCACTTGATTCCCTCCGGAGTTTCAGAAAGGGAAAGAATCTGGTAATCAACCAGCAAATCTCCTACGCCGGGAGGGGCGAACATCTTTTTTAACCTCCAGGATAGGTATTCGGATGAACCAAACTCATTTGGTTTCAAAGTTAAATCTAAAAGTTGGATTTTAACCCACCTATCCGGGAGGCCGACAATTAGACCTTCCTTCATGCTGCTGATTTTAGAAACTTGAATCTTTATAATCTTGGCGAAATCCCCCATTGAAAGAATGATTGGATTAGTAAAGCCGCCTCCAATCAACCCTGGAGGAAGAACTTCATAAACGTAATCGTCAATCACGTAGCCATGGGCGCCGGGAGCGGGGGATAAAGAAAGGAGTTTTAAGCTATGAGAGCCTATGTCAAGGGAAACGAAATCCGTGAATAGGTTCATACTAATGAGCCTTCTTCAAAGGTTACCCTATTCATTTCCTCAAAAGTGGTTTCTCCTCGTTCCACTTTTCCCCAGGCTGCCTTTCGGAGGGGAACCATTCCTTGTTCAATGGCCGTTCGTCGAATCATGAGGGGAGACTGTTTCGAAAGAACCATTTGCTTAATCTTGGGAGTGAGATCTAACACCTCGAATATCCCGGTTCGACCTTGGTACCCCGTTTGATGGCAGTATCGGCAGCCCGCTCCCCTTAAAAAATGAATTTGGGAATAGTCTTCAAAATCTTGTGAAAGTCGCTTCGCTTCTTCGGTAATAGTATTATCATCGATTTTGCAACTGTTGCAAATTCTCCTAATCAAACGCTGAGACATAATAATGTTAAAGGAACTGACAAACTCATAAGGGTCTATCCTCATGTTTATCAAGCGTGAAATGGCGTCCATAACATTGTTGGCATGGATGGAGCTAAGTACTAAATGCCCCGTGAGCGCGGCGTTTATGGCAATGGAAGCTGTTTCGGGGTCTCGGATTTCCCCGACCATGATTTTGTTCGGGTCTTGTCGAACTATTGAACGTAACCCCGAGCTGAAATTTAGACCTTTCTTGTCGTTTACCGCGATTTGTACAATGTCTGGAAGTTGGTATTCAACCGGATCTTCAATTGTAATAAACTTATCTGAAGGGGTGTGAACGAATTTGATGGCCGAGTAAAGAGTGGTTGTTTTCCCTGAACCGGTGGGGCCGGCTACGAGAATCATTCCATAGGGTTTTTTTATGTTTCGCTGGAAAATAACCAAATCGTTTCCCTCAAGGCCTATTTTTACTATGTCTAGGCCTAGTGCGGATTTATCTAGAATTCGAAGGACCGCGGTTTCGCCAAAAATTGACGGAAGAATTGAGACACGAAAGTCAATAAATCTTTCATCAATTTTAAGTTTAAATCGTCCATCTTGCGGGACGCGTTTCTCGGCAATATCCAATTGAGACATGATTTTGATTCGTGAAATCATCGCATTTCTTGCCCTAGGTTCGACATTCGAAAGAACTTCAAAAAGCACTCCGTCGATGCGATATTTTACCTTTAGTTGAGATTCATAAACCTCAAAATGAATATCGCTTGCGCGTTTTCTTACAGCCTTAAGAATAATCGAATCAACTAAATGCACGACCGGGGCGTCTTCTATTTCGGAGGGTACGGAACCAGGCGCGGCCGAAAGGGTTTCAGATTCTTGGTCCTGAACGACTTCAAGGGGGGCAATTCCCTCAAGATCCGAAAAAACGACTTTTGAATCAAGGCTTGTTTCAACCATTAAACTAATAAGTCTTTGGATGGCTTTTT
>JACPTH010000540.1 GCA_016192885.1 bacterium
AAAAATTATCCTGGAAAAATAGATGACCTATTTTTAGAGTGCAATCTTTCCGGCGATAAGAAAGTCAATGCTTACAATTTTACGCGAAATCGCGGAAAGAAAGTAATTGCCCAGGTCGGAATTCCGTATGAGTTGGTTGAAAAATATCTTCATACTTCTCCTAAGCGACTTTGCAAAATGTCTGAAATGGGGCTTCTGGGTTCTTTATATGGGCACGCATTTGGGGCAAACGCACAGTACGCAAATATTCTTACCGCAATTTTCATCGCTACAGGGCAAGATCCTGCCTGCGTAGCCGAATCCGCGTGCGGAATCACTCACGTTGAGTTAGGCGAGGGAAAACTCAATGTAAGCGTGACCCTTCCCGGTATAATGATTGGAACCATTGGCGGGGGAACCAGACTTCCAACGCAGAAGGCTTGCCTGCAAATTTTGGAATGCGCCGGTCCTGGAAATTCTATCAAATTAGCTGAAATTGTCGCAGCCGCAACCCTTGCCGGGGAAATATCCCTAATCGGAGCTATGGCCGCAGGAGAGTTCGCTATGGCCCATTCAAAATATGGAAGGCATTAAATAGGGTTTGAATGCGAATCCACAATAGGGTTTAACAAAAATGGATTTGGATCGAAAACCAGGTCGAAACTTTGGGCGGGTTTGTCGGTCTCAAATGCAGTTTTTTTCCAGCCAAGTTCAAAGTGAAGGTGTCGGATCTCGCTTCTGCCTGAGTTTCCCATTTCCCCGATAACTCCGCCCGAGGAAACCCGATCCCCCGGCTTGAGTTTTATGGAATCCGGTAACAGGTGGGCGTATCGGGTGTACAACCCCTTCCCGTGGAAAAGAACGACATGGTTTCCCCAACCAGCTCCGGCTTCTCGAAGTAGCGTATTGCGCTTAAACATACTGCTTTGCGGGCATCCGGTTCTGACGTAGGCTACCACCCCAGGAGCCGCGGCGATTACTAGAACGTGAGGTTTCCCGGAATTCGAATGAACGAAATCAATTCCCTCATGGATAGCTGGTTTCCCTAGAACTCCGGAAAATCCGATCGATCGAGTATATTCGCATGGCGTGAAAAACTTCGGGAATTCCTCGCCGTCAGGTAGTTTTTTACCGGTGATCTGTACCGGCGCAAATTCCTCAAGAGTGGTGGAATGAAATGGTTCTCCCGCGGGAAGCGAAAGGTCTCGTAAAATAGCCTCACCAATTCTTCCTCGGCCAGGTAGCAGGTCGTCAATTCCAGGGCTGACTCCCCGAAGTCCGTCATGTTTTCCGGAGTCCTGGTTGGAAACCGGCCCGGTTAAAGGAAAATCGATGGCTTCTAGCGAATGAACGCCCACCAATAGAAACGCAAGAAAAAATAAAAGAGCGTTTTTTTTCAAATTTCTTTCTCTATCCATAATTTAAATTTCTCCTCTCATTTTTCTTTCACTTTTGTCTTTAGTGAACTTTCGCACTTTTTATATACCTCTTAGAAAAAAAAAATGAAACTGTTATTTTAAAGTTTCTGCAATCATTTTGTTATAGAGTAAAATCGATTTTATACCTGCCTCAAACAAGATTGACAAATTCCGTAAAAATTCATCCTATTTGCTTTGCAAGGCATGTTGATTTATTATTAAACGTAAGAGT
>JACPTH010000489.1 GCA_016192885.1 bacterium
AACGATCCCGAGTCCAATCGAAACAATCATGAAAACGGTAGCTTGGACCCATACGGGATGAAATGCTCCGATTAAAGCAAGATTCAATGAATAAAGAACCCCGACAACTGTCGCGGAAAGTCCGGGAAATAGGGCGTTGGCGTAAAATGCTCCAAACGCGGTTAATGCGGCGGATTGGGAATATGGAACAATGTAGGAATAAATTTGACTTGACTGATTTTTTATTTCCGGCCAAAAGTTTTCGCAAAAAATCGTTATAAAAGAAATTGGAAAAATTATCCAAGAAAAAAAAATAACAAACTTCGCGGAAAGTTTTATGTCCCAATTCGCGTGAGATTCTTCGAAGAAAAGGCGCCAACTCAGGACCACTCCCCAGAAAGCCAAAAGAATAAAAATGGTTGTGTACCAATTTAGAACGGAAAGATCTAAGCCGGTCTTCCCAATTTTATGTGCCCCAACCGGAATTAGGGAATTTCCTGTCCAAAAAACATGAATAAAGCTTGCTAGGAAAGTGATCCGGTGTTTTTTTACCTCTTCCCAGGCAACTGAAAAAAGTGAATTTGGCGATTCTTCGGATATACTATTCATCTGTCTCTTTGTTTTGGATCCAGCTTATTGTATATAATGGGGGTATCTTTGACAAGGAATTAAGTTTATTGGGTATTCCTACGATTGCTGTTCGTAGAATTTGGAGCTTACGCGTATTATCACTTCAAAGATGAGATTTATTAGAAATAAAAAATACATTATCGAATCGTTTCTGATACAATACTTAATCAAATTTGGTGAAAAGGTTGAGTTGGTTTTATTAAGCATGCCGGGCGCTTTATACGCAGCTTTGTTTAGCGGAGTTTGAAGATTCTTAATCGATTTTTTCTTTTTTTCAACCATAGAGTAAAAGAGATTGTACTTTCTTTTCCCAATCTTTCAATGGTTTTCGGAATCTCCATTTTAGGCATTCTTGTTGGAACGCATATTTACCTTAGCGGGCCAAGCCCTTATGGTTGGGGAAGTTATTCCAGATTCTTAAGCCTTGGAAGCGTCGTCTTATCAGCTTTGCTTTTGGGTATTTTTTCTTATTGGTGGCATTCTTGGCGAAAATCGAAGAAAATCGTCATGGAGCTTTCAAAAAATGAAGTTTCCAAAATCGATCTTTCCGACTTGTTTTTCACACCCACCAAAATCGTCGAGCGCTTGGATGACAATTTAGGTCGTCTCAAGAGTAGATATTCCGATTTTGAGCGAATTTCTCAGCTTTTGGTTTTGTTTGATTATTCTCTTGATTTACCACTCCAGTTAAGAAATGCGCTTTGCATGGTTCACGAAGTCTTTCGAACGAACGCAATTTTGGTTTTTGTGGAAGAAAATAAGCGTTTAAAATTTAAGGTCGGAACAACAAGATCGCCCGAAAACGGAAGATATGTTTCCCTTGGAGAAAAAGATCCCGCAGTCGTCCAGGTTTTCGACGTCATAAAGAGCGATATTGATTTGCCGCAACTGGAAGAACTTGAATGGAGAAATTTCTTTTTGCCGGTTAACCAAAACAAAACGCGAGAAGATATCCTAATTATGCCTCTAATCGTTTGGAACCGTATTTCAGGGGTTATCGCATACGTCACTCATCCAGGGTCGCCTATGGATGAAGGTTCCAAAACCATGGCCACTATTTTTAACCGCTATTTAGCAATTTTAATAGAAAACCATACCATGTATCGGGAGAAACTTTTCCAAGAAAGAGTTTATCGGGAATTAGAAATCGCCCGACAAGTTCAAAGCGAATCTTTTCCTAAAACAATTCCCCATTTTCCCGGATTCGATCTGTTTGCAATTTGTAACCCTTGCAATGAGATTTCCGGGGATTACTACGACATTATTCCGCTTCCGGACAACGGATTATTGCTTGCGATTGCCGACGTTTCGGGTAAAGGAATACCGGCCTCCTTGTTCTTGTCAAAAATTCAATCCCTTGTCCGAGCCTTGGCTAGCCAATTTAACTCCCCCGCCAAATTTTTAACCTATCTTGCGGATCAAATGTCCCGCGAACAAGTGGGCCCATTTTTCGCGACTATGCTTCTGGTTCTTCTTCGCGCGGGTGCAAGCAAGGCAATAGTGGCAGGCGCAGGGCATTGCAAGCCCCTTGTATCCAGGACCAAAACCGGTTTTGTTGAAGAGTCCTGTTTGGAGGTTGGTATTCCCCTCGGACTTTTTGAGGTTCCCGAAGGCGGGTATCTAGATCAAACCATTGACTTAATGCCTAACGATGGAATTTTTTTGTTCACCGACGGAGTCTCGGATTTAATGAACACCTCACGTGAACGTTTCGGCCTGGAACGGCTTAAGCAAAGCATTGAAAAATCCCAATC
>JACPTH010000490.1 GCA_016192885.1 bacterium
TAACCCGACCGCGTTCTTCGGTGTGGGGTAGCAACGGGGAAGGCGACCCCGTAACACTGCCCAGGGGGCCCCCCGTCATCAATCATCACGACTGTCCTGGGTTCAAGCCATGGTTTCAGTGCATCTGCATACACTTCCAAACCATTTTTATTGGAATTTGATAGAACTAACGAAGTATACACCCCCTCTTCTTTTCGGGCAAGACAAGCTTTTTACTTTCAGCAATTATCGGTCAAGGCAAAAGTTCTCTATGATTCGCACTGACAGCTCATCATGAGAGGAAATTTGTGAGTCAAAAAATAGGAGACCGGGATCAAACTCGCTTGAGACGTTAGATCGGGATCACTGTATTCAAAAGAGACTTTAGGGAGCGCTTTTCGTGCTTCGGTTGTGATATTATTCTTCATGAAAAGGTGGATTATTATAAAGAATGAAAACAACTTTTTAGTAAAGGGATTTAACCCTTTTTTCTTGCTTTGTACAATGTTTAACTTTTATTTTTTTTTGAAGAAAAGTGCCTGGAAAGATCAAGAGAATAAGAATTTTGGTAAACTCCCCGCAAAAGTGGGTGGGTAGCAAAATTGAACATGTACAAACTAAAAGTAAATTTAGTTCCCACAGCTTGCAAGATTAATGTCAAATACTACTTTTAAAAGAAAATACATCAAAACTAGATTCTGAAAAATGAAATTTGAGTAAATTTTAAAGGGAGGTTATTTGAAAATGCTAAAACTGTTTCGGCGGATTTGGGTTGCTTGTCTTACAATTTTTTTGTTCCTTTCATCCAATCAACTCGTGGGGGAAACTATCGATGAATTTTTTAGTGGTCGTCCGGATATTCGGGAGAACATCGAAAAATGGTCGGGAAATAGCGATAAAATATGGATTTTAAAGGAATGGGTAAAAATTACCACCGAGCGAAACAATGACTATCATAAGGCAAAGAAAATTCTTGAAGAGCTTGAGAGTGACAGCAAAATAAAACCTTCAGGAGAACCTGCGATCAAACAAGAGCCCTCTAAACCTAAATCCGCGCCATTCCCAGGAAATGCCGAACCTGCCAGATTTTGGGACACGCGTCTCGACGCACGAGGGGTTAAAATCATTCCCGCAAAGGCGGAGCCTGGAAGACCTTATTGGAGGGTTACCGAAGGAAAGTGGGAAAACGAAGCAGAAGCCCGGGGACGCGTAAATATATATGTAGAGCTTGTTGATGAAAATGGCGTCCGAACTTTAGGGACTCCGGTCATTTTTTTCTGGCCATCGGGTGAGGCTTCCAGCATCGGAGAGAACAAACCACCACCCGAATACGGGTGGCAGATGGGTATGAATCAACCTGGAAATTGTTATGGAATACGGGTCGAAGGAGGGCTTCCAAGCGATCGTGTTGAGGGAATGGGTTTGGGAAGCATTGAGGAGCCGTGGCGCAAAACACATGTTTGTTATTGGATAAAATTCCAGAAAACCAACGCTAGATTTTATTACGAAACCGAAGCGGCAATTTCGTTGGCGGAATCAGCCCTTGAAGAGCTCGAAGCAACTTTCGAAACGGTCAATTTTCCCCGATCGAACCGATCACTTGCCGATTTCTACTCCGCCGTTTTATCAAAACCATCAAATGAAGTTAACGGCCTATCTTTTCCAATTCAACCCGGCTCATGGACAACAAAAATCCAAAATGCCCTAATGAATCAACCCATCGCTTTAAAACCCGTGAGCGTTTCAATAAAAACCTATCTTTCGCAATTTCAACCGCTTGCTTCTCCGCTAACCTCCGTCGGAATTTTTCCTGACCCAATTGAAAAAGAAGGTTTAATTAAAATCGAGGTAAAAGCAACTTGTGGGATTACCACAAAGGCGCTTAACGCGGTTCATAGATTAAAAGTTGTAAACATCACTCACCCGGTCTTTTCCAGGTTCAGTTTGTTTGTTAAGCATGCGCCTACAAGCGGACATTGGGTGGCGAAGCTAAATTCCCTTCACCAAAGCGTTCAAGCGCTAAAAACAAACAAAGACGCCTTCTATTCATCAGATGGAAAGCAACTTACGCCTATTGTAATGTCCAATGGGGAAGATATTAATCTTGCCCCAGGAAAGAACATTAACTTTGCCTCGATCGCAAGTCCCGCCAAAAAGCTTGCAGAGTCTAACGCTCCAATCTTCCTTGGCGGGAAATGGCGGGCTGGTTTATGTGAAGGAACCGAGGGAAGTCAGTATTCAGAAAAATTTTTGGTTCGGATGGCTAGGTATGACGTTTCATACTTAATTGAAGAAATAAGCCGTGCAGCATTAAAAGGGGGCTATTTGAAATTCGCTCCCTCAAATAATATTCAAAAACTTTATCTTCAAACCTTTGGGATGAACGATGATTGCGAAATGAATGGTGCAATCGTAAAAATTGCCAAATCGCAAGCTTTTCAATTCTTTTCCCATCCTAACGATAATACCCCAATGAAAGAACTGACCGGAAGCTTCGTTTTTCGGTTGTTTGGAACCATGAACAAGTTTAGTCCCACCATTGTTTTAGGCGATGTGGAGCGCTTTTTCCAAAAAATGATGACGGTCGATTGCGTTTTCACGGGAAACAAATATAGAGGAGTTACTCTTCCTCATTTGGGTACTTCCGAATTCTACAAATTAAAAAACACCGGTTCTCTTCCTTTCGACTATGCCACGAATAATACCTTAAAGGGAGTTGCTTGGATATTTAACCTAAGAGAGAACAATGAGCTAGATCTTCTTTTCCTTCGAAATTTTTATAAGAATAGTTTTATGTCCACCATCCAAAGCGACCATTTTATACGAGCTCTTGACTTCGTTTTCACGAATAGGGAAACAGGAAATACTGATTTCCCGATTTCACAAAACAACGGCACCTCTCCTATGCCCGAAGAAGGGGAAGCTTTAAAAACGATTTCTCCAAAAGGAATTGAATTCGATGAAGCAGGCGGGAACTACTACCAAAAGTACATTGGAAATTCGGTTACATTAAAAAATTATGCCTCGGAAAAGATTTTTAGCGGTGATCTTAACGATATTGACGGGGTCAATGAGCTATTGGTGAAATCCGTGGTGAAATGCGAGTCAGGAGAAGAATTCAAAAGAAGATTCGTGGTCAAGCCTGCAAAGGGTTTTGGAAACAGAGACTTGGTAAAAATTGTGGGAATTGTTTTTATCAAGGGAAAAAATGATTTTGTTATCGATTCCCCGTGGGATGTTAGAAAGGGGGGAGTTATCGTTACGCAGGGAAACATTGTTATCAAAGCCCCTATTTATTGCAAAACTGGAGAACCGCTGACACTTTGTTCCGGTGATTCAATTTTTCTTGCAAATTCAGGCCCAATTAGGGCTTCCTTGTTGTGTACAAGAGGTGTTTTTAGAAAAGACCCCAATCTACCCGGGTTTTCGATAGTCGGTTCTCTTGCCGCGGGGGCGTTAGATTTTGACAATTACAACATTAATTTAGGAAACGGCGAAAAAACTATTTCTTATGATTCTACGGTTGATTCCCGCATCTCCCCCCCTCCGTCGGAACCGTTTTTCCCTCGACGGTTCTTTCTTTCCAGGGAAAAAAGGGTTTTCTTTGGAAAGGGGAAGTGAGTTTTTTCCCTCAATTCGCGGGATTATGAAATTCTTTTTTCATATCTTCGCGAGCGTCACCAATTTCTCTCAGAGAAAAGGAACCCCACGGACCGTCAGCCCGATCAACAAACCAGCACAGAGCTTTCACCGGAGGAAGCGCACCCCGGGTTGCATTGTAATTCCTGACAGCCTCGAAGGCTTTATTAATCCATCCCTTCTGATAATTGTCCTTTGAGTTTGGAGCATCTTTTAACCCGTTTACGTCGGTATTGAATTCGGTAATAAAAATTGGTTTGTTCCCCTCCCATTTTTTTGCCACTCTTTCAATTTGTTCCTTGAAGCTCATGAAACCTCCGTCGAAGGGCCAATTGTTTCGGCGGTTAGCGACTCGCGGGTCAGCGCCCCCCTGGGTTGGATCCCCATAGGTGTGAAGCGCGAAGCCATCGACTTCATCAAGGCGACTTGCCATATCCTCTAGCCAACTCAAAAAATCTCTTTTTTCACGGGAATCCCAGGAAAACCCCGCTGGTCCGGCGGCAAGAAGCTTGGTTCCCGAAGGCATTTCGCCCTTACGTCGATAAACGGACAAAAAAGCTGAGGCATACTCTTGAGCGGTCATGTTTCCTTCAATTGTCGGCTCGTTTCCGACAATAAAAAGATCGCAGACTCCTGAAAGTTTCTTTACCGTTGCGATAAAACTGTCTCCAAAAGCCTTGTAATCCGCCGGGTCGGCTGGGGCGGGAATTCCGCTTTTATAATCTATTCGTATTATGTTCATCAAACCATGCTCTTTGGCGCGTTGAGCTCCTTGCTTGGCGGATTCAATTGCTCCGTCGCCGATTCCGCAAATCGTTTCGCCATTGGAAGAATCGGTCGGTTGGGGATTCGGGGTTTCAGATGGAAGCGAAGGTTGAGATTCGGAACCGGGTAAACTTGGAGTTTCAGACGGTGGAAAACCATTTTGGGGTTGGACTTGAGGTTTTCCGCTTTCAATTTCTAATAAAATCTTCAAAGCGGTTTTATAATCTTCTCCGCGCTCGGTAGTGATTTTTATCCATTCTTTCAGTATCCAAATTTTATCGGTATTTCCCGACCATTTAGAAATGTTATTTGGAATGTCAGGGCGTTTGAGATAAAATTCATCGAGAGTCAACCCACTCAACCGAGAAATTGCCCCCCCCACAAAAAAAACCGCGATAAAAAAAATAAAGCAGACATGAGAAAAAAAACGTTTTTTCATTTTCGCTCCTTCCTTTATGTTTCAATTATTTTTTGCTCTTTGTTTGACTTTCTCGCAATTGGGTTTGAAGCGAAATAAAATCTTCTCTAAGTATCGAGGTTGAAGCATTCTCGATCGCCAAACCGGCGTTTATTTCTTTTTGCGCGTCATTTAGAAGATTTTTTCGAAGATAAACCTTGGCAATTACAAGATGCCCTTCCGCATTATTTGGATCGGCCTCCAGCGCGGATAACGCGACCTCGTTCGCGTTGAACAAATCCCCGATATCGACTAGCAAAAGGGCTTTTAAGGAAAGTGATTTAGAATCCTTTGGGCGGATTCCTAGCGCTTGGTTGAGGCAATCTATAGCTTCCCACAAGTTTCCTTCCTCTTTAAGAATCTCCGCAAGCGTATAAAATGCTTGCCAATCCCCTGGATTCGCTCTAATTATTTCCTGGAAAAAAAGTTTGGCTTCCTTGGTGTTCCCGATGCGCAGTAATCTCAAACCTGCTTCAAAATGACTGTTAATTACAGGGCTTTCACTCGCGGGATTCCTTAAACTTGAATCAGGTGGTTTGACCGACCTAGGTGAACTCTTTGAAGCAATTAATTTTTGTCGTAATGCGTTGAAGGCTTCCTCTCCTTTAAGCTTTCGTTCCTCTTGTTCCAGAGCATTTTCCCTGGAATTTATTTTCCGGCATTCATCCAATGTTTTTAACGCGTCATCTCTTAAGGCAGGATCTTTGAAAAAAGGAAGACATTCAGGAATCTCCTTTTCAACTTTTCTTGTATCACCATTGATAAAATCAACGAACATCTTAAGAAACAATTTCTCTTGGGGAGAACCGTTTGAGTTAATAAAACTTTGCATTGAACATAGGGTA
>JACPTH010000491.1 GCA_016192885.1 bacterium
AGTTTCCGCTTACTCATGACGGTGTAAGTTAGGTTTAAACGGGCAAACTCGATTTGCCTTGGATGACAAGGAACGGGGAGCTCATCAAGAAACCAATCGTAGAGGGGACGATGGTCTTCAAACTCCAAAGTACATATGGAATGGGTGATTCCCTCTATTGCATCCGAAAGACAATGGGTGAAATCATACATGGGATAAATACACCATGAATTCCCCGTTCTGTGATGTTCCGCCTTTCGAATGCGATAAATTGTCGGATCACGCATGTTTAAATTTGATGAAGCCATATCGATTTTAGCTCTTAAAACAAAAGTGCCATCTTGGAACTCGCCTGCTCTCATTCGCTGAAACAAATCAAGATTTTCTTCGGGGCTACGGTTCCTGGAGGAACATTCCTTCCCGGGCTTGGTTAAGGTCCCTCTAAATTCTTTTATTTCATCTGGGCTTAACCCGCAAACGTAAGCCTTTCCTAATTTTATCAATTGAACGGCGTATTGAAACAGCTGCTCGAAATAATCTGAAGCGTAATAAAGCCTATCTTCCCAATCAAAGCCGAGCCATCGTACGTCCTGCTTAATTGAATCCACGAATTCTACATCTTCTTTGGCGGGATTTGTGTCATCAAACCGAAGGTTGCATTTTCCGCCAAATTCTTTTGCAACTCCAAAATTTAAGCAAATGGATTTTGCATGTCCGATGTGCAGGTAACCGTTTGGTTCCGGAGGAAATCGGGTGGAGACTCTTCCGTTGTTTACGTCTGCCTTAATATTTTGAGAAATGATGTCTCGAATGAAGTTTGAAGGTTGTGTTGAATCGGGTTGAGTCATAACCATACTCCCTATCTTTTTTTGATGAACCGACTAATTTAGGTAAAAAGAACAAACGGATTTTAGCATACTTCAATCAGGTAATCCAAAAAATACCTGATTTGGATTGATAATTGTAACGAATATCTGTTAGTGTAATTTGCTTGAGAAATTTTTCAATCCGGAAATAGGAGAAGAGATATGACCATTACCGCTAATGACATCCGTAAAGGAATGGTCTTGTTATTTAACAATGAGCTTTGCCAGGTGGTTGAAGTAGACTTCGTTCGACCCGGTAACTGGCGAGCCATGGCCCAAACCAAGCTAAAAAGCATTAAGACAGGGGCTATTTTTCAGCAAAGATTCCAAACAACCGAAAAAATAGATGAAGCGGTTGTTGAGACAAAAACGATGCAGTATTTGTATGCTTCGGAACATTTGTTTCATTTTATGGATATAAAAACCTACGAACAGACAGACATGAATGCTGATTTTGTGGGAGACTCCCAGAAGTTTCTTAAGGAACAAATGGAAGTACTCGTCAAAGTTTATGAAGGACAACCAATAGGTTTGGAATTGCCGTCCTCAGTTGAATTAACGGTTCTTGAAACTCCTCCCGGGGTTAAAGGAAATACCGCAAGCGGAGGCGGAAAGACCGCGACGCTAGAAGGGGGTCATGTCCTTCAAGTCCCATTTTTCGTAGAAAACGGGGAAAAGATTAGAGTGGATACCCGAACCGGCGAATATTTGGAAAGAGTTGGAAAGTAAGTTTTTTGCTGCCAGCTGATTGGTAAACCATGATCAGGGTAACTTTTTTACCATTTTTATGTCCATTTTTTTCACCGCGCCAAATTCCTGGTTCTTAAAAACTTCCTTTTTGGGGATCGAGTCTCCTTTAATCTCTTCCGCGGTTGACCTCTTCACGCTATTGTTCAAACCGTCATCATGAAATAAAATGGTTACCTTGGCGTCCTTCCTGTTTTCTAGCTCTTTTTCAAGTTCCGTTTCATCTTTTTTTTCGACGCTGTTCCCCTTCACGTTAAAGTTTATGGCTTTACCCATTACCACGCAATTCAATTTTTGCTTTAGGTTCAAAATTCTTTCTAAAATTTCCCGAGATTTTTTTTCAGCAAAAGTAGGAGAAAAGTTTCCTAAAAAAATCGTCACAAAAAAAGACAAAATTAAAATTCTCATAAACTGTACCCCCTTACTTTGTTCTTCAACCAATTACATCGGAATTTAAGAAATGATTGCTAAGAACTTTTTTGAGGGGAAAATTTGTTCTGAAAATGAACTAACTCGGCGCTAGGTCTTCTTTTCCTTCTTTTTTGCCGCGGGAAATAGAATGTTATTTAGGATAATACGATATCCTGGGCTGTTTTTATGGAGTTCAAGTTTTGTGGGTCCCTCCCCAACAATATGACTCACATCTGCCGGATCGTGGCCCCCGTAAAAACTGAAAAAACCTTTCCCGAGGTCTCCCCGAAGGTATTTTACCGAGAGGCCATCGTTGTTTTCACCCATTATCGTCACTGAAGGTTTCAAGAGATTTTTTCGGAATGCGGTTGTCTGCCCGAAAAAACCATCGATGACGTTTCTATGATCTTGCGTCAGCATAGTTGGAATCGGGTCTACCTTGGCTGAAAAATCAAACAGTTTAAATGTTCCTGGATCGCCCATGTAATTGTTGGAAACGTCGATATCAGAGTACTCATAAACCATCGGGTCGGAAATGATTTTAAAGTTTTGGAAAGCAAAACTCTGGGAAAAATCCAACTTGGATTCGAACAATGGGTCAACCGGGTCCCCGTCGATTTCGGAGGAAACAATATCCGTTCCATTTGCCGCAAGGGCAATATCTAGGGTGTCCGCCGCGGAACACATTGCAAAAAGAAATCCGCCCTCCAAAACAAACTTTTTAATTCCCCTGGCTACTTCCAATTTCAATTGGCTAACTTTTTTGAACCCCAATTTTTGGGCATCAAGTTGAGCTTGGGTAGTTTGTTGCCGATACCAATCCGCAAATCGAAAAGATCCGTAGAATTTTCCAAATTGCCCGGTAAAATCCTCGTGATGAAGGTGTATCCAATCATACTTTGAAATCCTTCCATCAAGGATCTCAGGATCATAGAATTTTTCCCCACGGTTCCGCGAAATCCGGAGTATAAACGGCAATTTTGGGAGCTTTTTCTAAAAGAACCCGCTCCATGTTTTCATCTTCGATGATGGAATAAATTTTCTGAACTTGTTCTTCTGCAATTATCTCGAATTTAACCCCCTGCTCTTTTGCTCGATCTCTTAAAGGAGGCAAATCATCCATTAAAAAGGTTCCACCGCGATAGTTCAACAGCCATTCAACGTCGATGGCCTGTTTGTCAAGCGCGAAATAGGCTAAGCTATAAGCCTTAAGGTGGTCGGTTTGTTCGTCGTCCATTGGAACCAGGATTTTTCCCGCGAACGATAAATCTGCTAGAGAAATGAAAGAGAAGAAAATGATTGTCTTAAAAATACTCGAGAAAAAGGGAATTCCTTTTTTCATTTCTTGGTGTCCTTTCCTTTGTCTTTAAAAAACTCTTGAATCAAAATTCCGACTCTTCGAGCTCGAATATCGCCAGGAAATCTGTCCCGAAAATCTTTTAAAAGATTAACTATTGCATCTGGGCTTGCTTTGGTTTTACGCATTAACCTGAATTTTAGCAGAAGAAGATCGGCAACAGCGAAATGATTTGGATGATTTTGAACGAAATCGTCAATATCCTTAATCAAGAAAGTCGGAGAAGAGAGCCTTTCGGACATTTCAAGAACCCTGGTTTGCGCTTCCAAACCTAACGAGGAATTGGAAGCCAAACTCGCGGTTTGCTTCATTTCTTCGATGCCCATTGAAAAACTCCCCAAACCATACGCCCTTTCCGCGGAAAAAAACTTTTTTAGGGGTTCAAGGCTCCCGGTTGAACCGACTGTAAGAAATAAGGCCAGGCTTAAACCATCGTTTAACCATTCTGAATCCGCATAATCTTCGGTCATTTTTTTTAAAACATCTAAGGACCCCTGAAAATCCTCTTTTTGGGCTAACAACC
>JACPTH010000492.1 GCA_016192885.1 bacterium
GGTTGCCCTCGCAAGCCCCAGTTTCGGTACTGAAGCCTTTGTAGATTATCACATTCCTAACCCTTTGTCAATAAAAAGAAATTAATTGTTTCACCATAATTTGACTTCATTTATCGTTCAACATATACTTACTCAACCGAGGTTACGTCCAACTTTTTTAATTTAGTAAGGAATCATACGGTTTATAAAAATTTGGAACCAGAAATTACTTAATCCGGTTATTTGAAACGATGTAAGACCTAGTTTAACACTAAATGCGAAAACGCCCAAATCCCTCTGAAAATTTAGGTACCCAGAATGAAATGTAAATTTACAACCCGGAAAACCGGGGTAGTTCTTATTATTGTTATAGGGTGCCTTATTTTTACGATGATTCTTTTTGCATCTCTGGTTAACAGGGTTCGGCATGAAAGCCAACTTACAATGAAAAGTTCACATAACGAACAACTATATCAACTAGCTTCGGCCATAGGGCGAATAGCGATTCGAAAACTCGCTTCCGACATAAAAACCAGAGATGAAAATGTAGCGGAAATTTTCCAAGCGATTTTTAACCCCTCCGGAAAACAGATTAAGAAAAAACCTTTTAAAGAATCCATCGAAAAACTTGATGTGATTTCTGAGCTTAAATCAATGTACAAGCATCAAAAGGGTGATCTGAAGATTGAGGATGTCTCTTTATCGATCGATTTAGACTCAAGTTTTCCCCCCGAGTTTCCCGGGCTTGAACCTGCAAAATTCGAACGCGATGGCTCATTAGACGTAGAGGTAAGGGTTTCCTATGCAGGCTATGAAAGAAAATTCATTGTTAGAAAACAATTTCTCCTAACCCATCTTTTAGCCCCGCCATTTTACAAGTTTACATTGTTCTCCCATCAAGGCGCTAACCTTTCCCAAAGTGAAGCGAATAGATTGGAAGATGTTACGGACATGGGAAAGGTAAATGACTCAAAGCCCCCTTTAGTTCTTTTCAACCGCCGAATAAAAGATTCCTCTCCGGATCAAAAATCCCTTGATTTCTGCAACCCCCAAGTTTTTAACGTTGAAAAAAATTCATTTTCGCGAAATGGATGGGTTTACCTTGGAGGAAATGGGCGTTCCCCTCCAAATGGAAACCTCACTCTTAATATAGTCCCTGGGGCTGAGAAGCAGGTTTCCCAAAATTTTTTCGGAGAAATTTTTCACTTGTATTATTCTGATCTTTCAAATGGATGGTTGGAAGAAACTAACTGGACTGAATGGCTAAAAGAAGGAAACAAATTTCCCTCAGCCTTCATTGGTCCTGAGTATTTCATAATTTGCGAAGTAAATTATGGTTTTTATACTGCGATGAAGGGCCATAGATTTTTTAAAAGGACATTGAAAAACCTTGCAGCTAATTCTTCCGGTGACGTTTTCGATCAAGGATCGGCGCTTCATCTCTTCGGAACCCCCAGCCTTTGCACTCCTACATTAGTTTTTGGAAAAGTTAACCGGCGTTATTATAAAACTCATTCATTTCTAATTACTGGAAGGGTTTTCCCCTTCGGGTATTACAACGAAGAAGAGTGGTATGGAGTTCCAGATAGAATTGAAAAAGATAATACCGAGAAGAATTACAAGGGGAAGGAAAGGTTGACATCAATGGAGTAAAGACCAACCTTGGTTCTCTTTTTCCAAGCCCTGTAGATGAACCTTACCTTTCAAGTCTTTTGAACATTTTGACACGCGACCCTGAAACCGTATGGAATCAAGAGTTTTCAGGGGTTCCATATATTGGAGCTTCGCCGGCAGATCTTCACACTGAATCATATGAATTCAAAAACGCGGATCAATTTTTGCATTACTCAGGTAGGATAACCTCATTATCCCCACCACGGGATTACCTGTACAAAAAAACCAGTTTTTTTATCGATGATGGGAGTGATGGAAAAGAGTTGAGCCTCATGGATTTTCCATTTTTTAAGGATAAATTTGTTTCTAAAAGCGACAATAAGAGCTTGTACCTTAATCAAATCGTTGGATTCAAAAGCGACCTTGTTATCAACAAACCTATCGATGTTGTTAAAGGGGGTATTATTTTCACCGAGGGATCGATAAAAATTAATGCCACGGTAAAAAATCCGTATTTAGTTAGGAACTCTTCGACCCCAAATAATCCTGACGAATTTGGGTATTTAACCTTTATCGCCAAAAAAGGGATTTCACTTAATCCACCCCCTGCAGATTGCCATGTTGACCGCTTACATTCTAAAATGCCGGAGTTCCACGGTTTTTTGGTTTGCGTGAATGGTTCGACCGGAAAAGTTTCCACTTCAGGGCCGATTCACATTGTGGGGGGGGTTGCTTCGGATAAAATCGACTCTCTCGTGGAAAACGGAGGGTTTATTGAGTGGGGTTTCGACCCTGATGAGCTTGGTCCTTTTAACAATGATCCAAATGAAATACAAGGCTTTTACGGAATTGCGATGGGACCTCGCGATATCGAAGTAGTCGTATCCGAATGAAAGGAAAAATAGAAGAAACTTTTTGCCAAAGCGCCGGTAATACTTGATGAATGATGACCAACACGATGATGAATTCATCGTAAAAGAGGTTCTCGCGGGGGAAATTCAGGAATTTGGAACTTTAGTTAGTAAATATGAGGCGCTTATGTACCGGTATCTTTTGCCCCAACTGCGGGATTTGCAAGAAGTTGAAGATATTTCCCAAGAAACCTTTTTTCGAGCTTTTCGGTATTTGGGGTCATTTGATCCAAAGAGAAAATTTTCTACCTGGCTGTTAAAAATAGCGCGAAATTTAGTGGTTAATCGTTACCAAAAAAACTCATTTCGCACCGAAAAAATAGGATATGTCGATGGATTTGTGGAAAACAGTTCAAAAACAGTGTCCTCAAATGATCCTGGGAACCAACTTCAAACCAAGGAAGAATTTCGCAATATTTTTTCGGACATGTTGGGACTTTCTGAAGATCTAAGAATCCCATTATTTTTAAGAGTTTTGCAAGAAATGTCCTACGAGGAGATAGGCGAATCTTTGGATGTTCCGGTACAAACGGTAAAAAATAGGATTTTTAAAGCAAGAAAAATTCTTCGGGAAAAAAGGGATTCCACGGATGGGTTGCGATAACGACGAAGTCTTAAACCGTTTTCTCGATGGAGACTTAAGTCAAAGTGAAAGCGAGCTATTTCAGGCACATTTAAAAACGTGCCTGGTTTGTCAACGATTCCTTTCCGAGTCTACCAGATGCGAAACCCTTGTTAGGAAGATTGTTAATGTTTCACTTCCCCTTGGGCAGCTCAAGGGGCGAGTAATGGAAAGAATCAATCGGGAATTGCCTCATTTTTTCCCAAATTCTGTTGAAAAAACCGGTGAAAGAAATTTTCTTCAATCATATCCATGGTTTCTTGGGTTCATTGGAATTCTTTCCGTAGTTCTTTTTTCCCTTTTTATTTTGCCTGTCCGAAATGGGGGAAAACAGGAAGTTTCTCAAACTTTTTTAGCGGTTTCCTTGGGTAATGAAGCAAAAATAGGGTCTCAATCTTTTTTAATCGGGAAATCCATTCCTATTGAGGTTTCTACCTTAGTTGAATTTCAAGGGCCCACTCGTATTCAACTTTCCAAAGTTGCTGAAAATTATGTAACCTGGGATGGCCATGGTTTCTTTTCTCTCGATCAAAACGCCATCCATTGGGAAAAGGGCGAGGGCGAATTCGATTTTTCCCTTTTTTCCCCTGTCGAACTCCATGTGAAAACAACGGTTTTTAACATTACCGGAACCAAGATAAAAATTTCCGGGAATATTGAAAGCGAAGTTTTAGTCACTCTTATCCAGGGAAAAGCCTCGTATCGTTCCCCATCCAAAAGCGGTTGGCTTACAGAAATGAAATCAATGACCATTAAGAAGTCAGGTCAAGTTTTTGAAGATTCCGCCCCCCCCGCAAATACTCCCCTCCCCCACCCTTCTAATGAGGGTTTTGATTTGAGAATAGAGCCAAATCCTGGGTACATCCCGAACGAGAACTCGCTTCCGCTCAGCGTTGGCGGTTCTTCCACCCCCATTAATCCAGGAAGCCCCTTCGATGAAGATGCGGTTATCACATCCCCTTCGCGGTTGTAAATCGAGGGCTCTGAAGTAAAAATAGCCTATTGGCCCGGTTCCCAGCCGGGAAACCATTCCTTAAGTTCTTCAACGCTAGCCTTATGAGAATGTCTTCCACCGAAAATGCTCTTAATAAAATTCCGCTTTCCGCGTTTTTTAGCCTTTTCCATAATTTTTTTACTCATCAAACCTGGGTTGTCCCAACTTCCGCTGACGGAAAGGTCTAGGTAAGGGACGCCGGTGCTTCTATCTTGAAGCACTCTTGTTAGGTTTCCAAGTTTTTTCCCTAGTTTTGTTTTTCGTAGGGGTTGGGGGTTA
This sequence comes from bacterium, assembly GCA_016192885.1. Classification (GTDB taxonomy): domain Bacteria; phylum Muiribacteriota; class Ozemobacteria; order Ozemobacterales; family Ozemobacteraceae; genus JACPTH01. The sequence continues at coordinate 4,400 of JACPTH010000492.1, forward strand.
AACATAACTTTGGCGGAAAGTTGTAAATTTTTTGGATCAAATGAGCTGTCGGAAATTTCAATTCGCATGTTAGGCCCTGCGAAAAGCCCGTCCGCCACTCGCACGCGGCCTCGTTCGGTTATTTCTCCCTCACTCGAAAGATAGAGGTTGATTCTTCCGTCTTTAAACTCCGGTTCATCGAGAAAATCTAACCCGATTTTATCAATCGCCTCTTTGTCGAGGGGTATTGAGGGAATAATCAAATCTCGAATGCCTAAATTAAGGATAAGTTCTTTTGAGACCTGTGAAGTTTGCTCTCCTTTAAAAGTTCCTGAAAGAACACCTTTCAGTGCTGATTTTCCGCTTGAACTCATGGAGCCGAAATCAATTCCATCAATTTTACCGGAAAGATCGAATGATTTTGGTTTTCCGCCGGAAATTAAGCCCTCGGCATTCTTAATCTCCAAAAACCCATTTAACAAGCCAAGGGACAACTCGGGAAGAAGGGTTTTTCCTGAGAATGGATCGTATGAAAAAACGACATGACTTTTCCCAATCGGAACCAGATAGGAGTTTTTATCGCTAATGAATTGCACTTCCATTGGGGAACCATCAATGCTTAGAGCCACAACGGGTTTAACAAAAGTACCGCTGAGATTTAATTTTCCGGAAAAACTTCCCTCTTTTGGGAATGAAAGAGACGGAAGATTCAATCCCGACAATAAATCCAAAAGGTCGGCGGGATAGACCGATTCAGCAGACCCCTCAAGGTAAATTCCACCATAGTTTTGAGGGTCAATGAATTCTCCTTTTGAGATTTTTAAACCAGCCCTTCCAAATTTCGCAGAAAACCCTGAAAGTTCAACAATAGGCTCGGGGCGCTTATGCTTATTAGAAAAAATTAACTTCCCTGAAATATTCTTCAAACTTTGGGAAATTTTAGAGTATCGAAGGCCGCCGTTTTGAAAGGTAATTTCACCTTCTCCAAGATATCTATTCCGAGATCCTGAAAGTGAAAGATGTCCGGACAAATTGCCGGTCACATCCTCGATTCTTCCTGATTGCTCTGGAAAAACAACCCCTGCTGACAGAATCTTTTGAAGTTCCTGCCCTGAGAGCGAGTTAATTTCAAGCCCTAACTTATCTAAAACCGGAACCTGAACCATGCCATTTCCTTCAATGTGGCCATTTCCGGAGATTTTGAATGGAGCTTTAAGAATTTCCCCCCGCCCATCCTTAACATTGATTTCTACGCGCCCCGCCTTTGAACGTTCTAATTCTAACCGCCCCGCCAGGTTGTTTAGGTCAATTTGCGTTATTCGTCCGGATTTAGGATTTTTAATTGGAATAATTAAATCGAGTTGATCGAATTCAAGGAACCCCGACCCTTTCAGTGCTTTCATTGGGCCGGATGCCAGCCATTCAGATTCTTTTCTTCCGCTTACCTTGAACGGAAGATTAAATTTCGCGATCCTTGCAATTTGCGTGGCTAAGGTTTCGATTTTTTGGCTTTGTGAGCGTAAAACCAGGGAATTAAAAAAGTTTTGTTTTGGAGAATATTGCCCTTTTGCCGAAACATTTGTGTCAAAAACGCTTGTGGAAGTTTCAAAGAAAATTAAGTTATCCTTTTCGCCCTTTGGTTTTAAGAAAGCAAAATTCCCGTCAAATTTATTCAGCCCAAAACCGACTCCACGGACGTTTAAGATTGCATTTTTTGTCGCCACCCTTCCTTGGTACTCCCCATTTTTGCCGGTTGAAAGGGTTATTGAAAAGGGCAATGATCCGGCGGCATTAAGTGCCGAAATTTCCATTTTTGGAGACGAAAGGGTTCCGGATAAAACAGGTCTATTTAGCGGGCCTGCTCCGTCTAATGAAAGTTGGAAAGAGCCGTTGACATTAAAGGGAACTTGTTTGTAAAACTTTTCAAATTCAGGATGTTCGCGAAGCGCTTGAATCAAAGTATTAAAATCTGACCCGCGGAAATCAGCCCGCAAGGTTTTTATTTGCTTCTTTCCAAGGTCAAGGGAAGTTTGGGCTTTTAGAGGGAAGTCAAACAATCGGAAAGCCAACAAAACATCTAAATCGACAGGTTTAAAATGAGTTTGGTCTAATGGGCTTGAAGTACTTGCAATCATTGTTAAGTCATCAATCCACCAAGACTTTCTTACTCCCTTCAGGCGGGCCTTTTGCGCGAAAATATTTAAAACTTGAGCGTTGGAACCGCTGGAAAATCGACCGGAAAAGCGATTACTCCCCTCAAGAGAAATGTTCACGAATTTAGGCATTGAAGCGACTGGAATAAAAGATAAAATTTGCTCAGGCGTTAGTACAAATGCCTTTTTCTCAACTAAACAACCTTCCAATTGTAGATCGTATGACTTAATTGTCAGGGTCGCCGGGTTGGTTTCAACGTTTCCGCTCACTCCAAACTTTAATGAATCATAAAGAGCTGAAACGCTTGCTATGTGAATTGAGTTTCCCACCAGATCGATAACTCCGCCAAGAGTTAACCGATTCTTTGAATTCAACCGGGAAACGATAGTTGTTCCATCAAGAAAAATAGTTGCAGTCGCGGTGTCTAGATTTCCTGGCGTGGAAAATCGCCCCTCCAAGCGCAGAGGCCCAAGAACATCGATCTTTGAGGTAAAACTAGCGAAACGAGGCGCAACGGAAGGGGGAAGAAATCTGATTGGAAAAAATTCAGTTATCGAATGCCCCTTAGGAATTTTTGCCGCAAGAGAGTAACCCCCATATTTGTATCTTCCTCCTTCCTGAATTCTCTGGGCTTTAATCGAAATCTTTCCTTCACCCCTGCTAGCTTCGATGGCAATCGACCTTCGATCCTCAGAAAGTTTTTTTAATTGCGCCTGCAGGAGCATTTTTTCCCCTCCAAT
>JACPTH010000493.1 GCA_016192885.1 bacterium
CATTTTCCCCTATCCCCGCAAAAGCTTATGAAATGCCGGTCTTGGTGCGACCATGTATCTACCCTTCCGAAACCCAAGCTTAATAGCGAGGTTTTTTTGTTATTTTCAAAGAAGAAATAGAGGCTTCATCGAGTGGATAAGGGCTGAGCAAAAGGATCGGGCACCGAAAAGCAAAGGTTTTTCGGATAGTTTGTGCTGATTATTCGGTTTATTGTTTGAATATTTTCGGAAAATGACTTTTATTTCCTCGGAATTTCTTATATCCTTATTTGAGGGAAGGATGGAATGATGTATTTCCAACGACACATTAAGAACCGAGTCCTCGAACTTCTGCAAGATTTCCGGATGGTGTATCTCACCGGTCCCCGACAATCGGGGAAAAGCACGCTTGCCAGGGCAATTGCCGAAGAACGAGGGATGGGATATTTCACGTTGGATGACGCGGCCCTCTTGGCAGCCGCCAGGAGCGATCCCCAGGGCCTTCTCGCATCGCTACGGAGACCCCTGGTCCTGGATGAATTCCAATTGGCCCCCGAGTTAATCAAGGCCATCAAGATGATTTCAGATAAAGCGGTGGAAAGGAAGGGAATATTTTTGCTGACCGGGTCAGCGGACATTTTTCGCTCGGCCAAAACCCAGGAATCCCTCCCTGGCCACCTTGCCCGAGTTGAACTTTTTCCCTTATCACGTGCCGAACGCTGCGGAGACCACGTTAACGAGATTGACCGCCTTATGAGAGGCAAGGTTCCGGGTACCCCACTGCCCCAACTAAACAGGGTTTCCCTCGGGAATTCGCTCCTCGAAGGGGGGTATCCCGAAGCGATTTCAAAATCGGAACGATCGCGGGGAGTCTGGTTTTCTTCTTATATTGAAGGTCGATTGCTGAAAGATTTTGAAACTATGCATCAGGTCAAGGGTGATTATTTCACCAAACTCTCCTCTCTCGTCCGGAGTCTGGCGGGTATGACGGGTAACCTCATAAAGTATGCGAAAATTGCCGACGCTCTTTCACAGGATGATAAAACCGTAAAAAAATATTTGGAAATCCTCGAACGGATGTTCATCATTCAGCGCCTCACCCCTTATTTCCGCAATATCAGCAAGCGGCCCGTTGTTGGGATGCCGAAACTCCATTTCATCGATACCGGGCTGGCCTGTCACCTGCTGGGGTTGAAGCATGCTGAAACACTCCACATAGCGCCATTTTTCGGGGGCCTCATGGAAAATTTCGTTTTTTCAGAGCTATTGAAACATGCTGCCTGGTCTGCGGAGGAGGTAAGGTTCCATCATTTCCGCGATGTGGCCGGGCATGAAATCGACCTGGTCATCGAGCGGGATGACGGAAAAGTTGTGGGGGTGGAGGTGAAGGCTTCGATGACGGTAAAACATGAAGACTTTTCAGGCTTGGCACATTTTGCAAAATACGCGGGGGAAAACCTCCTTCACGGAATCCTGTATTATTCTGGTGATACAGTGCTACCTTTTCGGATCGAGGGGGCAACCTTCCGGGCGGTGCCGATTGCTACTCTCATGGGAAGTATCCAAGGCACATCCACATCTACCCCGGAAGTGTGAAGCCGAAGGGGCATTTGGTTTGGTGTCTCTCGATTTAACCATGCCCTGTAACTTCCACTCCAAAACCAAAGATACGACAAAACTTTCTTTCCGTGATCCTGCAACCCGCATGTATGACTAGGTTTAAACCGATGGTTAAATGCTTTGCAAAAAGTTCCCGAACTAATTTGTGGCATGCTTTTTGCCGATAATCCCTCTGAGTGTTACCCCAAAGAAGGGGGATCTAAGCTATTAAAGAATCTCTAAAACAGTTTTTGTTGCTTTTAATGATCGGCCAAATATTTTTGGTCGGCCTCGCAATTAGAGACAACGATTTCCACGAAATTGAAGAGAAACCAAATACCCCTTCTCACTTTCTCATGACTCCGCCCCCCTCAAAGCCCGAAAAAAAATCCCTTGAACCCCGCGCGGAAATTCTATCCAAAGGGGCTTTGATAGCTGATGAGGTAAAAATTATCGAGGTTTCCCTGAAGGATGCGGACCCATTTAGCAACGTGGAAATAATTCTCGAAAAACCTGTAAAAATTACCACGATGAACCGAGCGGAAAAATTTCTTCGGATTCAAGTCGAACCTTCGCTATCCGATTTACCTCCGACAAAAAAAATAGAATTGGAAGGATTGTTCAACAAATTTTCGTTTTATCGCGGAAGGAAATACGCTGAAATTTTGTTCTATGGGAAAGGGCCTCTCGGAGAGCCCATTTTTTCCACTCTTGAAAATGGTTTTTCACGAATAAGTATCCCTTTCCGAAAGAAAGACATAGTTTTCCCTCTTTCATGCGAAGAAATAATTGAAGATGGTTTAAGGCTCTATCGCGACAGAGTCGCCACAAAAGCTGGGTGGTGTGATGTCTTTATTTTAAGAGCAAACCCTTCCCTTTCTTCTCTAAACATTTTTCCGGTTTTAGCAAACGAGGGGATCTGCCAAAAAGAAGTCCTTTCCTCGCTTGGGCGTCGATATCAAGCATTAGCAGGAGTCAACGGGGCATATTTTACCAGTCGCGGGGATCCAATCGGAACCCTCATAATAAATAGGAGGCTTATTAGTTCTCCGATTTACAATCGGTCAGTTTTCGGACTCTCTTGTGAAAAGCAGCCCATTTTTGGGAACCCTAATTTTTCAGGTTCCCTTTCTTGCGGTATTTTCAAAATCGAAATTGACGGGGTAAATCAACCAAGGGGGGGGAACCAACTCATGATTTACACCCCGGAATTCGCCCGAAGCACTTTGACAACGGTTGATGGCATAGAATTAGTCGTTGTAAGGAACAGGGTAATCCGCATAGAACGCTATAACGCCTTAATTCCGCCCGACGGAATAGTAGTTTCCGCCGGTTCAGAAAAGGCCGCTACTCTAGCCAAGGTAAGATTAGGAGATCTTATAAGCCTTGATTACCATGTAAGCGAGCCTTGGGATCGAATTCAACACGCGGTTTGCGGGGGACCAAGACTAATTTGGGAAGGTAGAATCGACATCAACGGGCATGTCGAACATTTTGATAATTCCATTCGATTTGGACGCCACCCAAGAACGGCATTAGCTCAAACCTTTAACGGCGATTTGCTTTTTTTGGTGGCGGACGGAAGGACGAAAAGAAGTTCAGGTATGCAACTAACCGAGTTGGCGGAATATTTAAAAAATCTTGGTGCGCGCTTTGCTATAAACATGGATGGCGGGGGATCTTCATCGATTTTTGTTCGCGGAAAAATTTTGAATCACCCTTCCGACGGAAAGGAAAGGCCAATTTCAAATGCAATTCTTATCTCAAAAAATTGAAATCTTTTTCGCTGTCTTGTTGGTCCTTTTGCCATTTAAAGGGGAGTTAGCCATAGCCTATGAAGACATAATGCCAATAAAAGACATAAAGATTGGAATGAAGGGGATAGGGAAAACTGTAATCCATGGAAACGAAATCGAAACATTTAACATTGAGATAATGGGTATTTTGTCCAACAACAAAATAAATGACAACCTTCTGATAAACGGGAACTCAATCCTGGTAAAGGTTTCAGGAAAAGTCATCGAGGAAGCGGGAGGAATTGCGGCAGGGATGAGCGGAAGCCCAATTTACATAAATGGGAAACTCATCGGAGGATTAAGTTCCGGCTGGGTAATGACCGACCATTCCGTAGGTTTGGTTACTCCAATTGAGGAAATGATGGAAATTTGGGATTATCCTTTATCAAAACTCAATCCCTATGAAGAAGAACCCATTCGCTGGGTAAGCGCTAATGGAATTCTCCTCAACCGGCAACAGGTTTTCCATGTTTGGGAAATTCAAGATTTCTCACAACTTTCAAAAATACCCGAACGTGACGTTGTCTTTTTTCACGCCGCAACCCCAGTTTTTCTTCAAGGACTTTCCGAAAAAGCCGCCGCTATTCTTGGTTCGAAACTCCGTTTAAAAAAAATCCAAACCGCTCCATCCTTTTCCAGCATTCTTAACCCGAATATGTCCTCTTCATCCCGTGGTACAACCCCCGTCGCGGTTGAACCCGGTTCCGCCATAGGGGTTCAATTGGCCCGCGGGGACATCAATGTAACTACCATAGGAACCTTGACATATAAAGAGGGGAAAAGGATTTTGGCTTTTGCCCATTCTTTTCTAAAACGCGGAAGAGTTTCCTTCTGCATGACCGGTGCACATATTTATCACTCTTTTTCAAGCGTCCAAATGCCCTTTAAAATAGGCGCACCCACGGAGTTGATTGGAACCATTACCCAAGACAGGGAAAAAGGTTTGGCCGGCGAACTCGGGGTTCAAGCCCCCATGGTTCCGGTACACATCGATATTACGGACAAAGACCTAAAGAAAACAAAGAGCCTTCATTTTCAAGTAGTTCGCGATTCCGAGGTATTTAAATCCGTAATTGAATCCACTTTGCTCCAGGGAATTGAGGGCGTGATTGACAGAACCGGACCCGGAACTGCCCTCATGGGAGTCGCGACAGAATTTTCAAACTTGAGCGGATTAAAATCCACTCTTAGGCGGGAAGACCTTTTTTATTCCAGTACAGACATCGTAGAGGTTTTAATCGACGAGATAACCGAACTTTATTCAAAAATCGGGGAAAACGAGTTTATGAGCGTCGTTCCAAACGAACTATTGCTAAAAATAGAAATAGAGCAAAAACGGCGAACTCTGACTATCGAAAAGGTCGAAGTCAAAAATGCATCCATAACTCCGGGGGGAATTTTGGAGGTATGGGTAACCTTACGGCCGTTTCGGGAAAAGCCAATTGTACAAAAAGCGAAACTCGTTGTACCGCAGAATATTGGGCGAGAAGATTTAAAACTTACCGTATTCGGTGTAACCAGTCGGAGCGAGGGAGACGCCCACCAAAATTCCACGGAAGAAAAAACCTCAAAAAGCTTTCGAGATTTGAAACCCGAGGAACCCGGAAAAACCAGCCTCTCACAACTGGTTGGCGATTTAGCGGAAGGCCCGAAAAATTCGGATCTTTTGTTCCAGTTTTCCATCGAGGGCGACGAAGAGAAAAAGTTGAAAATAAATGGAAACGACTTTGAAAAACAACCTACTTCGGGAGTGGTCATTGGAAATATTGAAACTACGATTACTTTAAGCGAGGAATGACAAAATGATTCTTGTCGATGCGGGGAAAACTTTCTTGAATACGACCGGAAGTTTGGCCCTCCTTTTTTTCCAAACCATTTACTGGACTTTGCATAACCTCAAACACGGGAAATTTAACCTTAAGAATCTAATCGATCAAATGTCCCGAATAGGCGTGGACTCTCTTCCAATGGTTGCAATTACCGGGCTATCAACCGGAGCCGTTCTCGTGGTCCAAATCGGTTATCAGTTCACTCAATTGGGGGCCCAGCGTTATGTCGGCGGTGTCGTCAGCATGGCTATGGCCAGGGAGTTGGCCCCGATTCTTACCGCAATTGTTGTCGCGGGTCGCGTGGGTAGCGCTATTGCGGCCGAACTTGGAACCATGAAGATCACGGAACAAATTGATGCGCTTGAAACGATGGCTACAAATCCGGTGGATTATCTCGTAGTCCCGCGATTCCTAGCCTGTACTTTCATGCTTTTCATTTTGACTATTTTTACGAATGTGGTTGGAATGCTTGGAGGGTCGGTTGTAGCTATTTACCAAATAGGCATGACCCTTGTCACTTTTAAGGACTCCATTCTGCAAAATCTTAAAGTCTATGACATTATGGGCGGACTTTTCAAGGGAATGGTTTTCGGGGCGATTATTGGATTGGTGGGTTGTTACAAGGGCTTTACAACCGAGGGGGGGGCCGAGGGAGTAGGAAAAAGCACAACGGGCGCGGTAGTCCTTACAATCATACTAATCTTGGCGGTCAACTACTTTCTTACGGTTGGAATAAACAATTTCAACATGGCTTATATGCAATGATAATAGTTTCCCATTTAACAAAATCCTTTGGCCCCAAGCAGGTTCTCACCGGAATCAACTTAAAAATATACGACGGCGAAACATTGGTGGTTCTGGGGCCTTCGGGATGCGGAAAAAGCGTCTTGTTAAAGCACATAATAGGCCTTCTTAAGCCTGATGACGGACAAGTGCTTGTCGACGGCGACGACATTACCAAGTTTGACGAGAAACGGATTGATTCACTAAGAATGAGAATGGGAATGCTTTTCCAGTCCGCGGCTTTGTTTGATTCCCTTACCGTCGAAGAAAACATTGGGTTCGGCTTGAGAAAGCATACGAATCTTTCCACATTAGCAATTCATCATATTGTTTCGGAAAAACTGGAGATGGTCGGATTGCCAGGAATCAACACTATGATGCCATCAGAACTTTCAGGTGGAATGCGGAAAAGGGTTGGTCTAGCTCGTGCAATCGCGATGGAACCTGAGATTATTCTTTATGACGAACCTACAACCGGCCTGGACCCGATCATGACCTCCGCGATTGATGAGCTTCATTTAAGCCTAAAAAAACGTCTAGGCGTTACCTCAATTGTTGTTACGCATGATTTAGACTCCGCCTATCGAATCAGCGATCGAATTGCCCTTCACTATGGCGGGCAAATTGTCGCCATTGGATCAAAGGACGAG
>JACPTH010000494.1 GCA_016192885.1 bacterium
GGTAGCTTCACTGTTTGAGTGCGAAGGAAATTACGCTCTTGATCGCCTTGATGAATTATTATCCAAGGAAAATTCGGAAAATGTACTTTTCGCCGTTTTAACCTGCTTTTCAAAAAGTGATTCACAAAAGGTATTTGCCATCATCCAAAAGCATTTTGGGTCTTTTCCCCAAAAAATTTCAAGTTTCGCGGAACAGATTCTTGCAAGAAAATCCGCTTTGGGCGACTCGCTTGAATCAGGAATTCAAACCAAGGCGAATTCTTAAAAGTTTACAAAAGCGTGAGCGACTTGGAAAATTATTTTGAAAAAACGTTAATAATCAGGATAAGGCAAGCTTTGTTCCTGCGAAGCCAAGATTTCGCGAACTAAAGTTTGCGACTATCGATGCAGGCTTTCGAACAATTTTGCGGGTATCTCGCGTATAAGATTATTTGGTATCTTCTCAATAACTCGGGTTAACCGTAATTCGAACAAATTTTCTGGATTCCCCGATCAAGTCGGGGAATGACGGGGACATGGGGAATTTCGTCATTCTCGCGAAAGCGGGAATCCAGGGTTTTTACCCCTATTTACTGAGCTGTTACATTATTTGCTTATTTCGTAATTCGTAATTCCTAATTATTAACCTACCTTGACTTAACTATCGAAGCCTTTTATCCTTACTTGGGAGAAAAAGTATTTTGGAGGTTCTATGAAAAAGTTTTTTTTCGTTTTCCTGTTAAGCTTCGTATTGCTTTTCCCTGCCTCTACATTCGCCTTAAACGAGTGGACATTCATCTGCTACCTTGTGGGAGATGATAATAAGTCAGCATCGATGGTTGATTCTCACGTTGAAGCGTTAAATAGGATGGCTTCCGTTGGGTCAAGAAAGCCTGAATATGAGGTTTTGGTCCAATTCGATCGCCCCAAGGACTCAGCCGGCATTTTTAGGTGGCTCAATTTGGGCCACAATGATAAATCCGGGGCAATAAGATGCACGTTTGAACAAGGAAAATGGAATGTCGTTGAAAAATTGGGCGAAGTAAATATGGGCTCGCCTTACACATTATGGAACTGCCTAAAATGGGCTACAAAAATATCTCCTGCCAAGCGCTATTTTTTAATCATTGGCGGCCATGGAAGCGGTATTTTCTCTTGGCGAGGCGCCGGAGCGGTTTCAAGTAATAAGCCCGGCGCGGTTGAATTTGATCCATCCAAATTTGTTGCCTACGATGATACGGATAACGATTGCCTGACTCTCTTTGAATTGGCCGCGGTTTTTTCGGCTTTTAAGGAAAGATTAAACAACGGCCGAAAGCTTGATTTAGTCGCATTCGACTCCTGCATGCCCGGGGCAATTGAAACTTTATACCAACTTCGGGATCTTTGCGAAGTCATTGCCGGAAGCCCGTCCACTAGCCTAATCGGCGGGATGAATTATAAGGCAATCGTGCAGACAATTTCCAAGAATCCAAAAATTTCGGCGGAGTCGCTCGGCCAGGAAGTCGCAAAAACCTATTTGGAGTCCGTTTCAAGATGGGGAACCTCCGGTGAAATAATGGGAGTTTGGAGAACCTCCAAAGTTCAGGAGCTGGCTTTTTCCATTTCAAATTTCGCGATTGAAATGATAACAGGAGTGAAAGAGAAAGGGAAATTCAAGATTCCGAATTTGACGATGTATGGTGGAAAAAACCGCTACTGGGACATCGGGCGAATAACAAAATCTATTTTTAACGGGAATGTTGATTTAAGCGGGCTTTCAAATGGTTCAATTTTGAAACAATTGGCGGGGGAAATCCTTGAGGAGGCAAAAGCTTGTACCGTAACCGTTTGGTATAGCGGAAGTTTTTTGGCCGACAAGGTGGGAGGTCTTTCTATTGCATGGCCCGATGAGAAAGAATATAGGGAATGGCAAGCTTTTTACAAGGCCCTTGATTTTTCACAAGCCACAAAATGGGATGAAATGCTTGATTTGTGGGTTCTTGGCCAAAAGTAGAAAAAAAGCACTAAATCTATTTACAACCGCAATCTGAACGGTTTCAAAATCAAAGAAGGGAATGGATTTTTCGCCGCCTGAGGCAACCTTTCGAGATTATGTTGCAATTGTCCGAAAACAAAGGGCGTTTTTTCTACTTCCCTTCTTGCTTATTTTTTCCGCCGGTATCTGGAACATCTTCGAAAAGCCTCCAATGTTCGAAACCACCGCAACCGTCGTTCTTGAGCAATCTCAGATAACTTTAGGTTCGAATCAGGAATCGGATTCTTCTCTGGTTCAAAAGTTTATTGAGATCGCTAAAGCCCCTTCGGTTGTTGAAGAGGTGCTTAAAACATTAAAACTTGATGTTTCCACCGATGAAGTTATTTCTAATATGCTTGTTAGAAAGGACCCTCAGGGGGCGATAATCAAATTTTCTCTCCAGGGCCACAACCCCAAACAAATTCAAAGTATTCTCGATTCCTTCGTCCAAGTTTTTTTGCGGCGATCCGAGGAATTGACCAACCGGCAGGCGGATGAATTAATACAATCCATTGCTAAACAGGCTTCGGCGACGAAAGTACAACTTCACGAAATCGAGAAGCGACTTAGAGCTTTTCAAGAAAAAGAAAAAATAATTTCCATCCCCGATGAGATGAACCGGATATTAGAGCGAATAAACTATGCAAAAAGCAGGCTTTTGGAAACCGAATTTGAATCCACCCAAGTTGAAAAATCCGTCAACGATTTGAGGAAAAAGTTGAATCAATTAAGGGGAAAAGCAAAACGTTCATCTCCCCGGCAGGGGGATTTTGTCGGGTATCTGCGACAGGAACTGACGAAACTTGAAATGGACTCGATGACCCTGTCCCAAATTTACACGGAGAACCATCCAAAAAAGCTGGAAAATCGCCGAAAGATAAACTTCCTCAAGCGAAAAATTGAGCGTGAAGCGATGAAAGATTTTCCGGTTTCCGATAACGAAAGCGCGGCGGTTTTCTCTTCAACTTTAGCGGAGTCAATTCGGCAGGAAAACCAATTTGTTGGTTTGGCGGCAAGGCAGGTTTTTCTAAAGGGTTACGGCAATTCCTTAGACAAAGAGTTTCTTCGCCTCTCTGAAAAGAGGCAAGAGTTTTCTCAACTTGAACGACGCCAAAAATCTTTAGAGCAAAGTTATTCCCTATTAGAACAAAAGAAAAACATTGGGGTTCTTGAGAGGGATTCGAAAAAAATTCGGTTGATTCCCATTTCCCCGGCATATCTGCCAAAAACAATGATGGCATCAAGGAGGGGCCTATCTCTCCTTTTTGTCCTTTTTATTGCATGTTTAGGAGGCATTTCAACGGCATTTCTCGCCGAGCACCTGGATGAAAATTTTAGTTGTACGGAAGATGCTGCGCGAATTTTGGGACTTCCAATTTACGGTTGGATTCCGGATCTTGGCCCCTGTTCTTTGAAAGCCCCGACGAATCCGGGTTTTCTCGACACCCACTTGGTTTCCTATTTAAACCCCGATTCTAACGAAGGTGAAGCTTTCAAAATGCTTAGAACCAATTTTTTGCTTTTAAATCGGGAACGGCCGTTCCAAACTTTTTCGATCGTTTCCCAAACCGAAAGTGCAGGAAAATCCACTATTCTTGCAAATCTGGCACTTTGTCTGGCGGGCGCGGGGTACAAGGTTATTTTGGTTGACGCCAACTTTAGAAGTCCTTCACTTCATAAGCTTTTTAGACTTGAAAATACCAAGGGTTTTTCCA
>JACPTH010000495.1 GCA_016192885.1 bacterium
ATTGCAAAAACAATTTGGGCTTGCGGGTCCAACAACCTTGCGGTTGACCCATTGATTCGAAGGCTTGGCGATAAAGAATGGCGCGTTGTAGTAAATGCCTGTCAATCCCTAGAAAAAATGAAGGATCTTAAATCAATTTTTCCCCTGAAAGAACTTCTGAAACATGATGATTCGCAGATTCGAATTGCAGCCCTTTGCGCGTTGAGAGCATTCAAAAGCAAGGAATTGAAGCAATTTTTTATTCCTCTCTTAAATGATCCTAATCCGACGGTTGCCAAGCTTACCGTTGAGGCTCTCAGCGAACTTGAGGATAAAACGCTGGCCGACAACTTGCGAAATCATCTAAATCACCCCCGCCCGGAAGTGCGGTATCAGATTGTAAAAGCGCTTGGAAGGTTAAAATGCCAAACCGCCGTCGACTCCTTGATTAAACTTGTCGAAACTGACCAAAATAACGGGGTTCGCGCCAAAGCGGTTCTCGCCTTAGCCAAGATCCAAGATAAAAAAGCTTTGAACCCGGTTCTTGAGTTGTTGAGCCATGAAGATCGCGATTTGGTAATTGCCGCGATAAAGTTTTTCCTTGCCTTTGAAAAGTCCGATATCGTCAATCTTGAAGAGAAACTTAAAGTTATTTTCCTTGAAAACCCTTGGATAAAGTCCTATTTCCTTCGGAGTTTTCTTGAAAACCAAAGCAAACTTCTGGAATCGGTTCTAAGAGCGGTTTCGACCCAGAGAGAAATTCGAAGAATGGAAACATTAAAAGGCGGAAAGCCGGAAAGCGGTATGAGCAGCGAAGAGGCTTTGCTCCTTGGCGAAATCATCACTGAAAAGTGCGGGTTGCGATTTTCGGATAAAAAAGTCCTTGAAAAGCAGCTTTCGCGAGATTTACAGAAGTTTTATGTTTCCTCTTGGATGGAATACTATCATACCCTAAAGTACGGGCAGGATTCCCAGAGCGTATTGATGAGTCTTTATGATACCGTTACCGACCCCTGTACCGGTTTTTTCTCCGAACCCAACCAAAATAAAGTTCTTGCGGAAACCTTGATCCCTGAGTTGATACAAGAATTTGTAAAATCCGGTCGAGAACAAATTAGGATATTATCTTGCGGGTGTTCCTTTGGTCCTGAGACATATTCGCTTGCGATGTTGATTCTTGAAGAAATCCATTCCGATAAGGTGAAAGCCCAGGTCACTGGTGTCGATATTTCGCACATTTGCTTAAACACTGCAAAGCGAGGAATCTATAAACGAGAAATGCTGAGAAGCGTCGATCAAAAGTACGTTGATTTGTATTTTGAAGACGACCGGGGCGATTTGAGAATTAAAGACGATGTAAAAAATCTTACTGAATTTAAGTATTTGAATCTTAGTTCCACCAAGGAAATGGAAGATCTTGATAGTTTTGATATCATTGTTTGCAGGAATGTTTTCAAAGTGTTCTCCCAAAGAGAGCGCGAACGGCTAGCCGAAAATATTTACAACGTTCTTTCCCCCGGAGGAGCGTTGTTGATAAGCTCAAATGAATCCCTTTATAATGTCAGCAAGGCATTCAAACTTCAAACATACGAAAAAGTGGTTGTTTATAGGAAAGCTTAAGTCTTAGCAAACCTTTTACCTAGGCTAAATGCGCTTCCCTTCAAATAATTTTGGGAAGCGTTTATTTTGTGGCAAAGCTGACAAAAGCTTCTAAAAGGAATTCTTTAAACAATACAAGAAGGCTTGGAATTCCGACCAGAAGAAGAGTCCCAAGAATTCCTTGGGCCTCAAATGGCCATTCTGATAAATCGTTGAGGCTTTTTTTTATTAGGTCATATTTAGTAAACTTTTCCAGCAGCGGTTCCGTAGGGTTTTCCACCATTGAACTTTCAGCGCACTCCTTTAACGATTCCAATTTTTCAATTAACGCCGTTTTTCGTTTTGACAAAAGTTTATGGACTCCCCACTGAGGAAGAATAAAATACGCGACAGCTCCCAATGAAACGGTTGCGTAAAGCAAGAAAACGCATGCAATCTCAAGAAAAAGAAAATAGAAAGTGGAAAGCGACTCCGGAGAATGAATCAATTCTTTCAGCTTTGAAGAAGGAAGGCTTGAAAGCCAATTAAGAATCGTATATCCGGGCCATTCCGCCCCACGATAGGTGTAGATCAAGTAAATCGAATAAACGATAAAGGCCGAAAGGGCAAAATGAATTGAAGCCAAAATGGCGACCTTGAAATAGAATTTGCTTACGACTTTTATTTCCGAACGCTTCAAAACTCCGCTGGCGGTAGCGTTTCCAAGCTCCCGAACAATTTCAGTATATCGGGCGCAAAGGGCCATGGCGTTAAGAACGAAGCAAAAACCTAGGAACAACCAAGCTGTCCAGAAAACTTCGAAGTTGAAATTTCCGAAAGGTTTAAGATAATCCACGCATATAAACCGGATAGATATTGCAATTGTTGACAAGATAATTGGGATTGTTACCATCCAGCGCGTGCTGTGAAAAGCGCAATATTGCTTGGAAAACAAACTAATGAGTTCTGGATGGCCTTGGCTCGTAAAATCATTTCTCAATGCATTAAACATTTTTGACAAAAGAAGAGAAAGAAAACCTGCATAAGTGAACCCGAGAAGGGTAAGAATTTCGGATGACCAAAAAATTTCTTCTTTTGGCCATATCACTTTTCGCATTGCGGCTAAAATGAACCACAATGCAGGCATAAATAAAATGGAAAACAAGAAAGCGGTCGCCTGATTTTTGAAAACCCAACCAAAGGGAGGAATCAAGAGATCCGGATTTTTCTTCTTTTCCCCAGACGCCTCTGAATTCATAAAAGCTCAGCCATCAACTTCCGCTCATTCGCAAATCAAGCTTTCCTTCTCAGATCAAAAATCAAAAATTACCCTTAATTATTTTGCTGGTACAATTTCTTTAGTCACTTTTGAGGGATTCCAAGATTTTTTTACAGATTTGATTAACATCTCTTGCGCCCATTACGAGTACAAGGTCGCCTGATTGAGCCTTTTTCACAATATCTTGAACGATGCTCTTCCGATCGCCCATGTAATGCACATCCGGGAATCGTCGTTTTACCTGCTCAGCCAGTTCCTTCGAAGAAATATCTTTTTCTACGGTTCCCCCTCCGTAGTATATGTCATCTAAATACAAGCGCTCTTGCCCATCCAGAGAACTAAAAACCTCTACAAGCTCGTTTC
>JACPTH010000496.1 GCA_016192885.1 bacterium
ATTAGGAAAGCTCGAAGACGAGCGAAGCATTGTAAGACTTTGGTGGGCAGATGACGGATGTGAGAATCAATTGAAAGAGGCAATGGAAAAGGCCTCCAATTTACCTATCTCCCCGATGATCGTCAAATGGTGGGACGAATACGAAAAGTCAAAGGAAGGCAAAAACCCCAATGACTAGTTATTTCATTAGAAGGTTTCTTTTGATAATTCCGACTTTTCTTGGGATTACCTTTTTGTGTTTTACCATTACCCGGTTTGTTCCGGGTGGGCCCGTTGAACAGGCTATTCTGCGATATCAGGAAGCCGCGGCGCAAGGCGAAGGCGGGGCGCTTAGCAACAACCTTTCCGACGGAAAAAACCGAATCTCCGAGGAAATGATGAACAGGCTTAAAGAAATTTATGGTTTTGACAAACCATTTTATATCGCCTACTTCATTTGGTTAGGAAAGGTTTTTCGCTTTGACCTTGGCATGTCGGATACTTATTCTAGGCCGGTTTGGGACATCATTAGAGAACGTTTCCCAGTTTCGCTCTGGTTCGGAATCGCGGGTTTTTTGCTTTCGTACACCTTATGCATTCCCTTAGGTGTTTGGAAGGCGGTAAAGCATGGGTCTAAATTCGACACTTTTTCCTCGATTTTTGTATTTGTGGGATACGCCATTCCTGGGTGGGCGGCGGGAGTCTTGCTTCTGTTGCTTTTTGGGGGAGGCTCATTTTGGAGCCTTTTTCCGTTGGGAGGCGCAGCCAGTACAAGCGTAAAAAGCGACTCATTTCTTTCGGGATTTCTCTTAAAAGCTGGAAAGGCGGAAGATTTGCCGCTTGAAGTAAAAAGACAGTTTCCCGAGCTTAGGGAAAATAGTATGGTATTCGAGAATCATCAGGCTTTTAAACATTTTTCCGCTGAAAAAATAATCCAACCTTCCGAGGGGGAATACCAGAACCTCAGTTGGTTTGGAAAAATTCTTGACCGCATTTGGCACATGTTTCTTCCTGTACTGTGTTATATGCTTGGGCAGTTTGCGTCCCTTTCAGTTTTGATGAAAAACAGCCTAATGGAAAACTTGGGCCAGGATTATGTTAGAACCGCCTTCGCCAAAGGGCTTCCTGAAAAAACCGTAATCTTCAAGCACGCGTTACGAAATTCTCTAATTCCAATTGCCACCGGAATGGGGCACATTATTTCAATGATTTTGGCGGGGTCCTACTTAATCGAAAAAGTTTTCAACATCCACGGATTCGGGTTGCTTGGGTACACATCCTTGGTTGCTCGAGATTACCCG
>JACPTH010000397.1 GCA_016192885.1 bacterium
GAAGGAAGTTTCCCTTCCACCAAACGAACCATGTAATCCCGCATGATTTCGGGTTTTTGCTTAATTATTCGGGTATGATGCTCAAAAAAAGCTTGAATGATTCCCTCTCGGAGAACGCACGCCATGGTGTGGCCGTTTCCAAAATTGACGTACAATACCGGGCCCTTTAAAGAGGAAACTTGCGGGTCTATCAAACACCCAAGAATAGCCGAAAAGGATGTGTCTATGAGAAGAATCCGAAGCTTTGAATTAAAATCCGCCACGCATTTTGCCCCGGAAGCTAATCGCCCAAAAACCGAAGGCAAGTCTTTACCCGTAAAAACAAGGGCTTTTGGAACCGGATTTGGAGTTAAATGGTTTAAAAAATACTTAAATCTGTTATTTCTTGATGATTCGTCATCGGTATGGTAACCGTGATCTTGGGCGGAAATACCGACAAGTCGTAATTTTGAAACATCTTTTCCAAAACGCTCGTACAGGGAAAAATAAAAACCAAGTTCAATTTCATCGAAAAAGTGCGAGGGGCTTATGATCTTATCTACTATACCAACCCCGCTCTGTTTAATCTCTTCTAAATTATTTCGTATCGTATATGCGGGTAAAGTTTCCATGTTCACTTTAAAACCCAATTGGGAATGCTTTTTTAAAATTTTTGCCAGATAACCGCCACCCATAGTATAACCCGCAATTCCTAAATCTCCCTTATACGAGACAATTTGGTCGGCCATAAGAAGCGCGGGAGCAGGTACAACTAATTTTACGTTGTTCTCAAGGGTATTTTCCGCGCTAAAAAACATAACATCCTTTGTCCCTGTTCCGATGTCCATTACGATAGAATCAGGGCAGTTTGCTAATACTTCAAGCGGGATCACGGTTTTTCCCAAGTGCAACAAACATAAAATAAGGATGCGCTAAACTGTATTTGAAAAATCTCCCCCAACCCCTCTTTTTCAAAGAGGGGAACTTTTGAATCCCCCTTTGCAAAAGGGTGGAAGGGGGGATTTCGTGACAATTCATTTTCGAAACTACATAGATTTGAATTTTGCAAGTTGGATAAATTTTGCCTTTACAAAGATTTGCCGTACTAAGAATTTAACAACCGACATTCTACCATTTGATCTGGTGCCAATTCTGAAATCCCTCTAGGGTGGCGAACTAGAATGTCCATTTCAAGGAGGGAGGTTCTTAGATGGGATTCCTGCTTTTCAAGAATATAAGCAAAGGTATTCTGTTCCTTGGTAAAAAATTTAGCTTGCTTAAAAAGATCCCTATCGGAGGAGTTAAAAGATGGCTGATTCAAAGGGAGATAAATGATACGCCTATCGGGGTTTTGGCAACGAAGCATTCGCTTCAAGAAGGGTCTGACGAATAGTTCAAAAGTGATAGCGCTTGACGCCTGGTTACCTGGAAGACCAAAAATGGGCTTTCCTTTAATCAAACCAAAAAAGAAAGGTTTCCCGGGTTTGATTGCTACTCCGTGGACTCTTTTTTCAGCATTCATTTCCTGAAATGCCGCAATAAATGGGTCCATTTCACCTACGGAAACGCCGCCGCACGTAACTACAACGTTGGCAACATCACATGCGAATTTAATTTTTCGAACAGCTTGTTCAACGTTATCTTTTGTTATTCCGAGAATCATGGGAACACCGCCTAGTTCGGAAACCTGCGACGAAATGGTCAAGCTATTAGAATCCCGGATTTGCCAAGGTTTAGGATCTTCAAAAGGCATTACTAATTCATCGCCGGAAGTAAGAATGGCTACCCTGGGCTTTTGAACCACGTTGACCGCCATTTGCCCAAGGTTTGCGAGGGCTCCCACCGCAAAAGGCGTTAATAAGGTTCCATTTTGCAAAACAATATCCCCGGATTTCATGTCACCGCCTCTAAAACGTACATGCCATCCTTTGGGTATGGGAGAAGTAATGACAATTTCATTTTTCGCGGAGTCAACCAATACGTCTTCAATCTTTATAACCGAGTCTGCGCCTTGGGGAATCATCCCTCCGGTAGCGATGTAGGA
>JACPTH010000398.1 GCA_016192885.1 bacterium
CCGCGGTTATCTTTAATTGATTCCACATCCTTCCCGTCTCCAAAAGAAAACGGAATTTTTTTGTCAATTTGTCGTCGAAGTTGATCCAAAGCCGCACCTGACGGCAAAGTTAAGCATTTGTAAAGGTTTTTCATAAGCCATAGATGCGGAATATTGGCTGGTCCCGATTCAATCAAATCGCCCTTTTGATTGAATCTATACAGGCAAATATTTAATCCCCATTTTTTTTGATAAAACCGGCATATTTTTTCCAGGGAAGGCGATGTCCGTTTTAGGGGAAGCTTTAAAAGAGGTAATAGACGAGCGCGGATGTATACTTCGGGCTCGGTATTCACTGAGATGTGTTCAGTAGTAGTGATGGCGGATGCAAAAAAATTCTGACGGCTTTGTTCAATTTTGTCTTCTATCCATGATTCAATGCCAAGAAAAAAAACTATTGCAAGAACAAGAAACTGGGCGGCAAAATTTAGATTTTCATTTCCGAATTGAAAATAGCTTTTCATATTATTGCTTAATAATTTGTGAAAAATAATACACTTGATGGGGAATGAAAAGATAGTTCATATTTTAGTAGGCATTCAGTGAATTAGGCTTTGTTTCCCCAAGCATGCGAAATTTCAAGAACCAAATCTCAAACAAATCCAAAACCCCAAAATTCAAAGTATCACCATGTAATTCGCTTTTGGTCATTTGATTTTGTTTGGATGTATCTACTCAATAATTCGGGGGAAGCAAGTAAGTATACGAAATAATGATTTCATTTCGAGGAGCATAGCGACGAGAAATCTTAAGATTTCTCACATTCGTTCGAAATGACATAAGGAGTATTTACCCCGAATTATTGAGGAAATACGTTTGGACCTTGATTCTTGGATAGGTAAATCCTTTCTTTTCGAAATTAAGGAGCGGGCAAAAACCCTTGACTCAAAAAATGAGACATTGTATTCTGGCGTCTGAAAAGCGAATTCCTGTGCGGCCAGGCGAGGTTAGGCCATGTAATTTAGCGGGCGGGAATCCCCTTGCGGAAAAGCAAGTCGTAATCGTTCACTCTATAGGAAGAGGGTATATTTCGAATATGGGCAATGAAACCATAGTATATCCGCAAAGCCTTCCTGAAGCCATATTTGCCGGTTTGCAGGACACCGACGAAATATCCCGGCTTCTGGCTTTGGAAGAAATCGCAGCATATCCGCTTTCCCCGGAAGATTGCGCAAAAATTGATCACGTCAGAATCAGCGATGCATCTCAGAACTGCCGCGATAAAGCTCAAAGGGTTATTGATTCGCAAATTGCGCGTAAGGCCGCCGAAGGTATCAATCTCCCGCTGATTTCCCCTGATGCCATTTATCAGATTCTGTCCGAGTATTCGCCGGAAACGGTGAGATGGTATGTAAAAATCATTCGAGGAGCGATGCCACCAGAAGCGATAGACCTATGGCGAAAGCGACTTTATGAGGATCCTTCACCCAGAATTCTCGAAATCGGATTAACTTTTCTCAGCCGATGGGGCGATATGCAGGATGTCGGTCTGTTTCTCATCCACGGGCTCACTTCGGCGGAATTTTTGCAAATAGCTTTGGATTTTTTTCGGAAAAAGGCTCCTGAATTTCTTAACGATCACGTTGAAAAAGCGCTCAAATCAGAGGATGATTCCCTTCATCTCGCGGGAATTCGGGCTTTTAGGGAATTTGATCCCGAAGCCGCCCTATTGCATTTAGAGGTGTTTCTTCACTCCCCAGACTCTTTCACCCGCCAGAAGGGTTTGCGCGAACTTGTTTTCTTCCCATTTGAGATCAGTGAAAATGCTTTGCTGACATTTCTAAGCAACGAATCATATCAGCTTCTTCTAGTTGTCACGAGTGTGACACTCGCAATGAATCCTCATCCCACCCTTCCTGAAAAAATATATGAAATAGCACTGAGCTCGCACGGAATCAAGGCTCAAATTCTGATGAATCTGGTAAAACAAACCGTTGAAAGCATTCATCAGTCTGGAATTCTGACTGAACCCGCTGAAACATTCATCGCGAATCTTAAGAAGCGGCTTTCCGCACGCAAGGCAAAACGGGTGATTGAGTTTGCAATCCGGAACCTCAAAAGCCACGATCCGGAGATCAGGAGCCTGGCCGTTAATCAGTTAAGCCAATATGCTGATTATCCGGAAGTTCGCGAAGCATTGGAAGCCGTGCGGAACATTGATGAACCTGAGGCAAAAAGCCCTGAGCGCGAAAGCGTTTCCGGTTCGAATGTCATTATCGAAGAAATTACCGAAACTCGTTATGACAAGCTCGATGCAACCATAAGCTTCGAGCTCTTCAAGGGTCTTTCACAACGCCGGCAAATCGACTTGCTCCGGACAATCAAATCCAGCGAAGCGTTTTTCCAGGTTCAACAGCTTCTTCGAAACGCTCTGAAGGCAATTCCCGATCGACATGTCATTTCCAGAGTCATCGAACTGTTCGGGAAATTCGGCAATCGTGAATCAGCATCAGAGCTTGTTCCATTTCTGAAAAACTCAAGCGGTTTCGTAGTTTCACAGGCCATTCGCTCTTTAATGGTACTCGACCAGGAACTTCTTCTCCCTCTGATAAATCGTTTGCTGAAAGAGGAAAACACGGTAATCAAAGTCGCCGCGATCGAGTTTTTTCTTCAGGCTGACAAGGAATCGGCTATTGGGATACTGCGTGGTATGCTTTCTTCCGCGAATCCCAAGGTTCGCACACAGGCTCTTTCATTGATGCCGCGCCTTGATACAATCTCCGCAATGCCGATGCTTTGCAATTTCATTTTGCATGAAAGACTAACAGATCTTTTTCAGCATGCGGGGAACCTGATAGTTGCCGACCTGACATGGGAGGGCGCATTGACTATCCGCGAAATAGCCGATAATCAAGAAACTGCCATGAAAGCGGAAGCTGCGGAATTATGGAAAACAGTCTTGCAGGTTGCTGTACCATTGCTGACATCAAATGAGGATGAATTCAAAAAAATCCTTGAGCAGAAAAGCAGGCAGCGAGCAAAGGCAATCGCCGGATTCGCCAAAACAAAAGCTATTGCGGCTAAATCGGTTCAACCTGTATTGCCGACAATAAGAGACACGATTATTTTTATTTGGGGGAACTGGCGACCTCAGATCATCGGTTTTATGGCGTTTGTTCTGATTTCGATCGTTCTTTGGCCCGCCACGGAACCCCAAGCAGAAAACAAACCCGCGGTTCTTCCTGCGACGGATTCATATTCCCAACTGAAGCGGAGTGCGTCGTTCGCACCCGGAAAAATGGTTAAGATACAGGGTGAAATAAACCGGGTGGTCCCTGGAGCAATCGATGTTATTCTCGATGATGACAATCAGATAATGCAAATCAAGCTCACCGGCAAGGATTCTCCTCAATTTACGAAGGGTACTCCCCTTAGAGGCATGGTAAAGCTTACGACCGTGGCTCCGAAGCAAATTGTTGCCGAGCTCTTTCATGTGTACAGTGGCGCGAAAGCGCAGAAATCCGATTCGAACGGAAATTCACTAATGCATACTAATTTATCTGATAACGATCCAGGACCATCACCCGATGAATTGCTGACCAACGCTGGTTTGGAAAAAAATTTGGAACAACTTTGGCTTCCCGGGGAGAAGTTGTTTTTATCAGTAACCATAAATACTTCAGAAATAAAAACCCTCCCGAATGAATGCTGGGAATTCCGAAAATGATCCTTAAGCAACAACCCAAAATCTTGCAGGCAAAAGGGTCCATTCTATTTCTGGCTATTTTTGTTTTGGGAATTTCTTTTTTGATTGCAGTCAATTTTCATAGGTATTTGATGATGCAAAATCGACTTGGCAATAAAATGGGACAACATAGAATAATGTCCAAAGTCGCTCTGGCGCTAGCAACTCTGGCGACTCACAAAATTCATTTTGCACCGCAGTGTAATGACAATGACAAAACATCCTTTCCAACCTCCTCCACACCTGACCTGGAAAAAATTTATAAATGGCTTGCAAAACCGTTAAAAGCGGAAAACTCTATGGGTGATCTACTACCGGTATCGCTAGATCTTGAAGATCCTGCCTCCGTTCAATTAACCATGCTCGTAAATAGAATAATTTTTCCAATAAAAAAA
>JACPTH010000399.1 GCA_016192885.1 bacterium
CGGCGGTCAGAATGCTCTTGGAAAGCAGCTTCTAATTTATTCAAAACTTCTTGTCGATGGCTTTCCTGACGATCCGCTTCCCGGGGATTGAAACAGAGAACGATTTTTGGAGTCGGTGCTTTGGTTACCGGGTGACGCTCGTTGCGAGCGAGATGAAAGCATTCAACAATAGTGCCGTCGTTGTTTTTTCGCTTTGAAGTTCGCAAATACATACTTACATTAAATCATGTCCTACCCGCTAAAGTCAACATATAAAATGCATATCGTCTACCTACACATTTTCCGCAAAAAAGCGGGTAAAATTTTCTAAAAGAGGCGTTATTACTAGATTCTTAATTGTGGATAATTCTAAAATCTACCTACTCGTCCGAAACTCAAATAAGACCGGACCAAATTAATAATTCGTAATTTTTTTTTTCTTGCTGAAAACCCTTTTATTTTTGAATCCTAACCGAAAGAACGGTTAACAAAGTTGTTGAAGATTATAGATATTGCTTCTTTGCAAAGGTTAGCGAAAACCGCTTAACGTATCCCTTTTTGTGTTACCCTTTTTTCAAGAAATTTTGAAACTTGGGAGGCAACATGAAAATTCATGTTAAATTGGGTTTTTTGTTCTTCAATCTTTGGTTTTGTCTTTTTTCAGGCACTGGATTTGCCGCCGATCCAAATCCGCCAGTAGTTGTTGTGATCAGACATGCAGGAGTATGGGCAAACGATGGAACCCTTAAACCCGATCAGGTTCGCAGAATGGTGGAAATGGGGCTTCAAACTTTAACGAATAAGAAGACAGCCATTGAAGCCATGAAAGGTTTCTTCCGACCGGAAGAGAAGATCGCTTTAAAGGTTAACGCGATTACCGCAAATCCTAATTCGGCGACAAAACCTGCATTGACAAAAATTTTAGCCGACCTTCTTCTCGAAATTGGAGTGAAACCGGATCACATTACGATTTACGATCGAACTCCGGGGAAAGGCCGTTCGGAGTTGGAACCTTCGGGTTACCAATTATGCGACAAAACAGGGAAAATTCAAGTCCGCGCGGGTGGGACTTTGGGGCCAAAAAGAAAAGTCGGAGGCCTTTTGGCCCAATTTTATTCCCCTATCGAAGAAGCTGACGCTTTAATCAATCTTCCCGTTTTAAAAGATCATCACATCATGGGTTTGACTTTCGCTCTCAAAAACCACCTTGGGTCCATCCTAAAACCTGCAAGTTGCCATCTGAATGCCGGAGTTCCCGCAATCGCTGAGCTCAATATGATGGCTCCCATCAAGAGAAAACAGCGGTTAATCGTGGGAGATGCGCTTTGTGGGCAATTCAACAAAGGCCCCCATGACCATCCGGAATTTCATTGGAAAGAAAATGCAATTATTCTCGGAATCGACCCCGTGGCGGTTGATGCGGTGGCTTTTGGAATTTTGGAGCGAGTTCGCAAGGATCACGGTCTATCCTGGCCCAAAGAGATGAAATACGGTGGGAAAGCTGGAGATTATCTGAAAGATTGCGCAAAAAGAGGGGTGGGGAACCTTCAACCAAAGGTTTTGGAGGTAAATTGCTCGACGGAAGAGTAAAATCTTCCCAATTTCTAATTCTAACCTCTGGATACTCTTGCAAAAATATTTTAAAAAAACGTTATTAATCAGCTTTACTTTTTTTTCAATCCTTCGGTGAAACCGCGAAAAAACGCCGGCGGCAATCCGTTTTTTGGTTCATTCGTTTTCAATCATGTATAATCATGCTGAAAAAGTTTTTGATTTTTTTAATCAACTATGGAGGATGCTAATGAACAATTTGCTTTCGTGGGTCGTAATCGCCATTATCTTGACCTTGTGCTTGCCCGTTTCCGCCTTAGACCGAGCAAAAGAATGGGAAGCAGTTCAGAAGGCAAAAAATGACGGTCTTCCAAAAACCGCCATCGAAAAATTGAATCCTATTATTGAAAGCGCAATTTCCGACCAAAAATTTGGGGAAGCTCTAAAGGCTCTCTGTGAAAAGATAGTTCTTGAAGGGAACATTCAAGGAAACAAAGCCGAGGAAAAAGTGACCCGCCTTGAATCGGAAATTGAAAAAGCCGATCCCTTCATGCGCCCGCTAATGCAGGTTGTTCTTGCAAGATGGTATTGGCATTACTACCAGCAAAATAAGTGGAGATTTTTGAACAGATCCGCTACCTCGGGTTTTAACGAAAAGGATTTTACGACCTGGGATCTTCCAAAGTTGTTTCAAAAAGTCGGAGGCTTGCTTGATGAAGTTTTGGCGAACGATGCAACCTTAAAATCTATTCCCATAACCGATTTCGATGATTTTTTGACCCACGGTAATCTATCCGTAAAACTTCGCCCCACATTGTTCGATTTCATTTCTCATCAAGCTCTTGAATTCTATTGTTCCGGGGAACAAGCCGCGGCAAAACCCCAGGATTCTTTTGAATTTGAGGCAACCGGAGCGGCGCTCGGAGAGGTCAAGGAATTCCTTGCTTGGGTTCCGATGACTGAAGACAAAGATTCCCCTAAATTGAAAGCCGTATTGATTTTTCAAAAGCTTCTGAAATTTTGCGCTGAAACTGGAAACACCGATGCTTTAATCGACAATGATATTTTAAGGTTAAATTGGGCAAAAAACGCAGCGGTTGGCGAAGAAGCCGGCGATCGGTATATTGAGAAATTGAAAGCCTTGGCAAATGAATACGCCGCCAATGAGTTGTCAAGCTTGGCCCTTTTCTTTTGCGCCCAAGAGCAATTTAATCGCGGAAGAAAAACCGAAGCGCATAAAACGGCAAACGAAGGTTACCGGCGATTTCCAAATTCCGCCGGCGGGAACAATTGCAAGGGACTCATCGTGCAAATCGAAAGCAAGACCCTTGGTATAACAATTGAACGTGTTATAGGGTTTCCCCTTCCCAAAATAAAAGTAGATTATACCAACATTGACCGAATTCATTTCAAACTCGTTGCCTTCGATTGGAGAGATCTTCTAAGGAAAGAAAGATATTCGCCTGAGTATCTCGACTGGAATGAACGTGACCGGATAATTCAAAGAGAACCTTTCTTGGAATGGAGCGGAAAACTTCCAACCACCCCTGATTTTCAAATGCGAACCGAATTGCTTGATTTCCCGGAGGTTAAACCGGGCTTCTATTTCCTTGTGGCGAGCTGGAAAGCAGGTTTCCCGAAAGGTCAAAATGCCGTAAATATGGCTCCCGTTTGGGTTAGTTCGCTTGCAATAATAAGTCGAACCCGAGCTGAAAAAATTGAAGGCATGGTTTTCCAGAATGAAACGGGCGAACCGATTTCGGGAGCGAAAATTGACGGTTACTCCTATGATTACAACTCGGGCTGGAATAGGGCGGTTCAAACCACGACCGACCAAGATGGACGATTTGAATACAGGTCTCCCGGAAAAAATATTCTGGCAGTTGCCCAAGCCAACGGCGAGATACTATTTGATTCGGATTCCCTAAGCACATATTCTCAATCGAGGCCGCACCCCCATGAGCAAGTGTTTTTTTTCACCGATCGCGCAATTTACCGCCCTGGTCAAACTATCCATTTCAAAGCAATAATAGTTCGCGTCGACCAAACCAATGACAGTTATCAGATAGTTAAAAATCGTTCCGTGGCGGTATCCTTTCGTGATCCAAACGGACAGGAAGTTTCTAGATTAAACCTTACCAGCAATGATTTTGGGTCTTTTTCAGGGGACTTTACCGCCCCTACCGACAGACTTACCGGCGCAATGAGCCTTGTTTCCCAGGGCCCAAACGGCTCAGCGCAAGTTCGGGTGGAAGAGTACAAGCGCCCCAAGTTCAAGGTCTCCCTGGAATTACCCACTGAGGGTGGAAAGCTGGGGAAAGAGCTTGTTGTAAAGGGCGAAGCAATGGCTTATACCGGGGCGGCCATTGACAACGCCATGGTGAAATTTAGAGTCGTGAGAGAAGTCCGAATGCCATGGTGGTGGTGCTGGTGGGGTGCTCCCCCAAAAAATGATTCCGCTGAAATTTCCCACGGAGTTTTAAAAAGTTCCCGAAAAGGATAACCCGACGTTCGTTTTCAAAATTACCGCGGATGTTACGGATTCCACGGGTGAAACAAGGTCTTCCGGACAGTCCGTTCGCCTTGGGTATGTTTCACTCGATCTAAACCTTTCTTCCTCAAAATGGCTCGATTCGTCACAGCCGGTACAAGTCTCGATAAATACAGCTACCCTTGATGGAAAGGGGGTTCCCGCGAAGACTACCCTGCTTGTACATTCGTTGAAAGCTCCGGAAAAACCCGAAAGGCCGTCCCTCTACGGTCAGGCAAAACCCGACTTATCAAACCCGGCTTCATGGGATCTCGGGCAAGTAGTTTCCGAAGAGTCCATAACCACGGACGCAAACGGTTCCGGACAGGCAAAGTTTAGTTTAAAACCCGGCGCTTATAGAGTAATCGGAAAAACCAGCGACCGTTTCGGAAAAGAATTACAATCTCCCTTGGAATTGATTGTCTTTGAGCCAACTTCCAAGCAATTCCCGGTGAAAGTTCCAAATATGTTTCTCACCCAGTCTGATTCCGTTGAAGTCGGTGACACCTTTCGCGCCATTTGGGGAACCGGATATTCAAAAGGGCGCGCTTATATCGAAATCGAGCATAGAAACAATCTTTTGAAAGCTTATTGGACAAACGAAGGGAAAACCCAAGCCTTAATAGAAATCCCTGTTTCGGAAGATATGCGCGGAGGTTTCACGGTCCATGTAACTCAGGTTCGCGAAAATAGGGCGTTCTTGGAATCTCGCCATGTCAATGTTCCCTGGTCTAATAAAGATCTTTCGCTTTCTTTCTCGCATTTTACTTCAAAAATGCAACCCGCCCAAAAGGAAACCTGGATGATTAAAATTAAAGGCCCAGGTGCGGAAATGAAAGCGGTTGAAATGGCTGCGACATTGTATGACGCTTCTCTTGACGCTTATGCTCCGCATTCCTGGTTAGCAAAATTCGGGTTTTTCCGCACCGATTATTCCACGGCTTGGAAACATTTTGCCAACCGAGCCCGTCCGCTAGAGAACATCTATTATGATTGGAATGAAGGTTGGGGGGCGCAAAGTCGAATTTATTACCAATTCCCGCATGAAATTAACATTAACTTCGGAGGATATGGTTACTACACCGAAAGCGAAGAAGGCTTGGGAGGAATGGGAGTTGAAAGGAAGGCTGAAGGAAGAGGGGCTCCGATGCCGGCTATGTCCCCTTCGATGCAGATGGCGGATTCAATGGTTTCCGAAAAGGAGAGTAACAAATCAGCGAAAAGGGAAAAACTTTCATATGCGGATGAAGCCCCGGGGGCGGCCCATCCACCATCGGAGTCTAGAGGAGACGCAGCGCAAGAACCAACCCCCGATTTAAGCAAAGTGTCCGCGCGAACGAATTTAAATGAAACCGCCTTTTTCTTTCCGCATCTTGCGGTTGAGGGTGATGGAGCGGTGAACATGACCTTCACAATGCCGGAGGCGCTAACTACCTGGAAATTTTTAGGCTTCACTCATGGTTTAAATTGCGAATCAGGCGGACTTCTCGGGGAAACCATTACTCAAAAGGATTTCATGGTTCAACCCAATCCTCCAAGATTTCTTCGCGAAGGAGATGAGTTGGTTTTTACGGCTAAGGTAACCAACCTCTCCGAATCGCGGCAAAAAGGAAAAATTCGGCTTTCCCTGCGCGATGCTACTAACGACAATTCGCGTGATAGCGCCTTTGGCCTTTCCGCTCCCGATCTTGATTTCGATGTTCCCCCAAAGGAATCTCGCTCCGTAGGTTGGAAATTAATTGTCCCGGACGGCCCTGGAATCATCGCATATAAAGTCGTTGCCGCAAGCGGGAAACTTTCGGACGGGGAGGAAGCAATGCTTCCCATGCTCTCCCGGCGGATCTTTGTCACAGAATCCTTGCCTCTTCCGATTCGGGGGCCGGCTACAAAAGGTTTTAAGTTTCAAAAACTTCTTGATTCCTCAAAATCAAGCACGCTGGTTACCCAAAGCCTAACCGTACAAGTAACCTCTAACCCCGCTTGGTATGCGGTTCAAGCTTTGCCTTATTTGATGGAGTTTCCGCACGAATGTTCCGAACAATTGTTCAATCGGTTTTACGCCAATAGCTTGGCCCGCTTTATTTCCAACTCCGACCCCAGAATTCGAAAAGTTTTTGATGCATGGAAAGCCGACGAAGCTTTGGGGGGGAAAGCTCTTCTTTCGAACCTCGAGAAAAACGAGCAACTAAAAAGCGTACTTTTGCTTGAAACCCCATGGGTAAGGCAAGCAAAATCGGAAACTCAAGCAAAGCACAACGTCGGAGTTTTGTTCGACTCTAATCGCCTTGAAGACGAGCTTGGCCGAGCGACGAAAAAGCTTGGAGCGATGCAGCTCTCGGATGGATCTTGGCCCTGGTTTCCGGGCGGAAGAGGCGATTCATTCATAACTCTTTACATTACCACCGGATTTGGAAGGTTGAGGCATTTAGGCGTTGATGTTGATGTTTCCATGGCAATTCGGGCAATTAATCATTTGGATTCATGGATAAATGAAGTTTATCAGGAAATTCTTAGGCATGGTTTCAGAGACAGAAATAATCTGTCATCAACCATCGCTATCTATCTTTATGGTCGCGGATTCTTTCTTAAAGAAAAGCCTATCCCGTCATCATCAAAAGAAGCGGTTGATTACTTCCTTGGACAAGGGTCGCAATATTGGCTAAAACTTGATTCCCGACTTTCACAAGGGCATTTGGCGCTTGGATTGCAGCGCTTTGGCGACAACGCCACTCCGAAGAAAATCGGCGCAAGCATGAAGGAGCGAAGCGTTACGGATGAGGAACTCGGGCGGTTTTGGCGCGATACCGAGTTGTCGTGGTGGTGGTACCGGGCTCCGATCGAAACCCAGGCGGTAATGATAGAGGTTTTCGATGAAGTTATGCATGATGAAGAATCCGTTGAAGATTGCAAAGTTTGGTTGCTAAAGCAAAAACAAACCCAAGATTGGAAAACGACCAAGGCGACCG
Organism: bacterium; assembly: GCA_016192885.1. Taxonomy (GTDB): domain Bacteria; phylum Muiribacteriota; class Ozemobacteria; order Ozemobacterales; family Ozemobacteraceae; genus JACPTH01. The sequence continues at coordinate 7,027 of JACPTH010000399.1, forward strand.
CCGATGCTATCTACGCTTTGCTGTTAAAAGGAGCGAAATTGCTTGCCTCTGAAAAATTAGTAAAAATTTCGCTTGCCGGAAATGAGGTTAAGCCCGAGAAAATTGAAGCTGGGACCGGTTTCTACGAAAAGCGATTTGCGGGAAACGAAGTAAAGCCTCAAATGGGTGAAATTTCAATGACAAAAGAAGACAAAGGGGTGGCGTGGGGCGGGGTACATTGGCAATATCTTGAAGACATGAGCAAGGTCACCCCTCACGAAACAAATCTCAAGTTGAAAAAAACGCTTTTCGTTAAAAAAGACTCTTCAAAGGGTCCGGTTATCTCCCCGCTTGCAAACAATAAACTATCGGTAGGAGACTTACTGGTTGTCAGAATTGAGTTAAGAACCGATCGAGATATGGAGTACGTTCACATGAAAGACCAGCGCGGAAGCGGGCTGGAACCAACCGATGTACTTTCATGTTACAAATACCAGGACGGACTTGCATACTACCAATCCACTAAGGACACGGCCTCTCATTTTTACATAGATTACCTTCCAAAAGGAGTTTATGTCTTTGAGTACAACCTTCGGGTTCAGCATAAAGGCCGTTACCAAACCGGAATGGCGGAAATTCAGTGCATGTACGCTCCCGAATTCGGTAGCCACTCTGAAAGCTTTCTATTGGAAATCGCTGAATAAAGCATAAGAAGCGAGGAACAAAAAAGGGGAAACCTAAATTTAGGGTTCCCCTTTTTTCTTACCTCTTACACTAATTACATTAAATTCGTGCGCATCTCACTCGTAGGGGCGAAACGCTTTCGCCCAGGGCGTATGCAATACTGATTCTTACCCACAGTAACGTGGAAATCCGCGCCAATCCAGGTAAATTCCCCTCGTTCTATTGGCCTGATGTCGTTGAAGATTTTAAACCCTGCAATTTTGTTTTAATTTCCGCTGCCTTGGTTTTTGCATTTGCAGCCGCGGCTGAAGCGTTGGTTTGAAGCTCGGTCCCAATGGCCTTCAGATCGGCCGCGATTTGCTGCGCATCCGCTTGATCCACTCCTGAGGCTTGAAGAATCGCTTTAGCGTCCGCGACAACAGCCTCGACTTCCTCTTTGGAAATATTCGCGCTGGTCATCACGGCAGAAACATCGGCCATGAGGGCTTTTTGTTCCTCAGCGGAAAGCTGCTTGTCGGAAAGGGCGCTTGAAAGATCTGTCGCGAGAGTTTGGACGCTTTCCTGAGACGGCTTTACGGTTCCTTCCGCAAGGGTTTGTAGATCCGCCGCTAACTTATCCTTTTGCTCCTGTGTTACGGTTGAACCGCTTTTGATCGCGGCTAAATCAGCCTGCAATTTGGCGATGTTTTCTTGTTGTTTGGCCGAGGGAGTCGGTTTTTGGTAGCCTGCGGCGGCGGCCTTGGCCTGAGCGTTTGTTCTAGCGGTGCTTGCGGTGGTTTTAGCGCTGGAAGTGGAGGCGGAAGTGGGCTTTGTTCTTGTAGGCATGGTTCCGCTTGTGCCTGAAGGTTTACTAACGCTTCCGCCCGAGGGTCTGCTGGGGCGCGTTGCAAATGACGGGGTCACAATCAAAACGACGCTTGAAATTCCAATGAAACCAGCCAAAAACAAGTTTGAAACGGAACTAAATCGCATAATAAAACTTCTCCTTTAAATTCAATTTTTCAATCTCAATTTTAAAACCCGCAATTTCGGGAAAAAGAATCTTCGAATTCTTAATCGGTAACTAGGGCAAAAAATTGCGGGTTTGCCTTGGATTTATCCCCATTAATTACTTATCGGGAGGGTTTCACCTCGTTTCACCATTTTCAGAATTATAACTTGAAGTTGTTTGATTTTCAGTTTGGCTCGTAGCCTTTTGAAGATTTGCTTTGACTTCCGCTCCAATGGCTTTCAAATCGTTTATTATCAACTCAACGTCAGATTTATCGACCCCTGACGCTTGAAGAAGCCCCTTAGCATCGGCGATTACTGCCTGAACTTCCTCGGTGGTTATGTTTGCGCTGGTCATGACGGCTGAAACATCTTTAAGTAATGTCATTTGTTCGGTCAAGGAAAGTTTCTGGTCCGACATAGCTTTCGTAAGGTCGTTCGCAAGCGCAGATACGCTTTCTTGAGATGGTTTTACGGTTCCTTCTGCCAGAGTTTTCAAATCGCTCTTGAATTTTTCCTTTTGTTCGGGGGTAACTTGCGAGCCGTTTTTAATTGTAAGTAGATCCGATTGAAGTTTCGCGATGTTTTCCTTTTGTTTTTCAGAAGGTTGAAATTTTCCTTGCTGAGGCGGTTGTTGAAGTTTAGGCATGGGCGGTTTTTGAAGATTGGATGGGATTTGCTGGCCTGCTTGTTGGAGTTTGGACTGGACGCTCCCTGGAGTTTGAGTTTTTGCTTGATTTCTCATTTGACCCATCGTATTCATTGCCCTCGCAGAATCCGGTTTCTGGGCTCCCGACAAAGCGGAAGGCCTTCCGCCTTGAACTGGTCTGCTCCCGGGGGTTAGGGCAGGTTTTGCCCCCGTGGCGCTGGAGACAGGCGGAGTGGGCCTAGAAGCTGAGGGCGTTGAGGGCCTGGAAGCTGAGGGCGTTGAGGGTTTTTGAAAAGATTTTCCGCCCGCTCCTGAAGCGGCGGGTCGCCCTCCTGGAGGCGCAGCCTCTAAAATGACGGAATCAAAAAAACTTCCCCAAAAAACAAACAAAAAAGCGCCAAGTAACCCTAAAACCGTGTTCGAACGCATAAATCCTCCTTTAAATTTACATATTAAGAAACTCTAATAGTTTTAAATCATGATCATACGTATTATAAAAAATGGAGCTGATCGGGATCGAACCGACGGCCTCTACAATGCGAATGTAGCGCTCTCCCAGCTGAGCTACAGCCCCAAACGAATGGCAGTATATCTTATTTTTGGTTTTCTTTCAATGTCTTCTTGAATGAATGTGCGAAAGAGTCCTTCAAAAATTTTCCCGAAAGCGTATAATAAAAAGCTATTTTTTTTTGATGTTTGAGGGGGTCAAAATGCTCAAAAGATTTCTAAAATGGGTTTTGGCATTTAACTGGACTTTAATCGGAATTCTAATGGCTTTCTCAGCCATTCTCGGTTACATTGGCTTAAAAAAATACTATGATTCAATTTCCCAACCTCATTCGTCATTGGATTTCATTTACCTAACCGTACAATTGTTCTTTTTTCAATTGTTCTTTTTTGAGGGAGGATTCGTTGAGGGCCAAGTACCCTGGGAATTAGGAATTTCCAGGTTTCTTGCGCCTGCAATTACCGCTATCACCGCTTTCAAAACCTGCATCATTATTTTTTACGATCAATGGCAACTTTTCAAGTTAGGTTTTGTTAAAGATCACATTATTATCTGCGGCTTGGGGGAAAAGGGATGGCAATTGGCCCAGACCTACCGCGATTTTGGGAATGAAGTGGTTGTAATTGAGTTAGATGAGGGAAACGATTTTATTCAATCCTGTCGGGATGCAGGAATTCCCGTCATTGTCGGGAACGCGACAGAACCAGGAATTTTATTGCGGGCGGGCGTGTTGCGGGCTAAAACCCTTATTACCATTTCTTCGGATGATAACTCGAATGTCAACATTGCGACAAATGCAAAGGATTTGGTTAACCAAAACGGGAAAAAACCGCCATTAAACTGCTTTCTTCATATAATAAACCCAATCCTTTGTTCCCTGCTTCGGCCCTATGAAATCATGGCGGATGAAGAAGATTCATTTCGAATGGACCTTTTTAACGTTTTTGAAATCAGTTCTCGGATTCTCTACAAAGAATTCATTCAAGAAAATTTGAAAACAAGCAAGGTTTCCAATGTCCTGCTCTTAGGTTTTGGGCCGATCGCTCAAAATTTGATCGTAATCATTGCAAAGGAATGGCTAAGGTTTTCGGAATCCCAAAATCAAAAGATTTCTTTTACCCTGGTTGATAGGGAAATCCGACAAAAAATCGTAACTCTAAATTCCAAGTACCGAGAGTTGGAGAGATTCTTGAATTTCGATTTAATCGCAGATGACCCCGAGCTTTTAGCCGGTTTTTCATCGAAACTATCTGAAAAAGAGTTTTCTCAAATTTTCATTGAACTAAGCCCCGATACTTGCGCATTAACTACCGCTCTTTCCATTCTTCAGTTTGTGCGGAACAAGCAAGTTCCGGTCGTGGTTTCGATGGAAAGGCATGTTGAACTTTCAAAATTCATATCCAATCCAAAACTCTCAGAGAAGTTTTTCCAAAATTTACGAATTTTTGGGATCGGGGATGAATGTTTCTCTAGTCCTATCCAATCTTCCAAGGAGCAGATCGCAAGGGCTTTTCACGAGTTTTATGTCGAACGTGAATTGGTAAAGGAGACCGTTGATCGTCATAATTCAAGGTTTCTTCCTTGGGAAAAGCTTGACGAGGTATTAAAAGAATCCTCGCGACTCCAGGTCGATAATTTGGGAACCTTTTTAGGAAAAATCGGATGTTTTTTATCAATTTGGACTCATGAGACTTTTGCGTTTTCTCCCGATGAAATTGAATCCCTATCAATCAAAGAGCATGAGCGTTGGATGAGGGAGCGTATTTCTCAAGGTTGGACTTACGGCGAAACTAGGGACGATAGAGAAATGAAGAACCCAAATTTATTGCCATGGGAAAAAATGAACGACCACCAAAAAGAGGACCAAAGAAAGATCGTTAGAGTATATCCCCAAATACTTTCAAGGGCCGGTTTCTTCATTTCCCGATTGTAACTATCGTCTAACCTGCTAACAACCTACCGCGATTTTGGCTTTTTTCAGTTGTTGACACAAAAAGGAATGTGGTATATAGTTAGGTCTTTGATGCATTTTTAAGAATTGTTCAGGAGAATTCCATGAGCTTTACCTATCATCCAAATAAGAGAAAACGTCAGAAGACCCATGGTTACCGGAAACGAGCTTCTACCACCTCCGGAAGGAAAGTTTTGAAAAGGCGTCGGTTGCGTGGCCGAAAGCGTGTTTGCCTTTAATCTTGAGTGGGTTTTCCACGTTAAAATCCAAAGTTGAATTTGACAGGGTTTTTTCAGGACACAAAGAATTTTCGCGAAATGGCGTTGGAATTTATTTTGCTCTCCTTAAAAACGCCCCGTTTCGCTATGGCATTGTTATTCCAAAGCGATTTGGCGGTGCGGTGGAACGAAATAAAACTCGTCGACAAATTAAAGAGTTGATTCGACTGCGTGAAAAGGTTCCTGAAAATGTTGAAATCGTAATTTGCATTTATAAATCTTGTCAATACCTAAACTTTGATTTAATTAAAAATACCCTTTATTGGGCGCTAGATATCATTTCACGAAAGGCCAAAAAACATTTGAGGGAGTCACAATTTTCTTTGGGTTCCCCGATTTAAAATTATGAATTCCTCTTCTGAAATTCCTAGAACTAATGAAAATCCTTTTCTTGAAACTCCACTTGGATTCCTGGCGAAATGGAGTCTATCGTTTATTAAATTGTACCAACGATGGCTCTCCCCATTTTTAGGCGCACATTGCCGATTCCGCCCTTCCTGTTCCAATTATGCCTTTTTGGCAATTTCCCGATACGGTTTCTTTCGCGGTTGGGGCATGGGAATTTACCGCATTCTTAGATGTAATCCATTTAATCCCGGGGGAGAAGATCCGGTTGTTTAATAGAATTGGGCTTTTTTCCAACCCCTCGAACTTTTGAGAGAAATGAAAAATTGTCGGTGAAAATTTTATTCATTTTGGATTCCAAATGAGAAAATTCTTTGAATTGGGTTTTCTTCACTTAATTCTTTTTTTGTTTTTTTCCCCTTGGGTTCAGTGTTCCGCCGCCTTTTTGCCCCCCCCTCCTACAACCCTTAAGGATGTTGACGGTGATAATCTTAATGATGCCTGCATCGAAACGCCAAAACTTAGGGTTATTTTTTCTAGCAGAACCGGGAATATCTCATTGTATTACTTAAAGGGAGTCAACTTTGAAGAAAACTTGATTCCCCCGCAAATCCAAGATAAGGGTTACCTTTTCGCGTCCTCCACGATAAATCCTTTCGAAGTGGTTCTTGGCGCAAATGATTCGGAACAAACCTTAACGCCGGCGGGGTACAATATTGTCTTTGACGAAAGCCCTTCAAATGGAGACTTTGTGGTCGTCGCCACCGCCAATTCTCCGGCAGCCGGAGTAGGGTTAACAAAAAGGTATAGCTTCAAATTGAATAGTTATACCTTCGGAATTGAAGCCATTGTCAGCAACTTGACCGAAAAATCCCAAATTTTTGGAAATGAAAAACTGGGTAATTCCGGGTTAAAAATGCAATATGGTCCTGGAATTTTCCTAGAGCCTTTTGATAATGCGTCCTTGATTGCTTTAAAGAAAGATTTGCTTCTTCCTTTCGAAACCCTTGAAGATCTTTCAAAACAAGTCAAGGATCAGTCGAATTCTTTCACCGGAATCGGCTTGAAAACAATTTATTTTTGCCTCCTTTTAGAAGCAACCAGTCCGGGGAAGCTTTCTCTTCAAAAATTCGAGGTTAAATCCAACAATCCAAGAGAACCGGCATTTCAAGGCGAGGTTTTAGGCATTTCGTATCCTCCTTTTTCACTGAAAAGCAAGGAATCAAAGTCTTTTTCTTTTAATTGTTATTTCGGCCCCAAGCTGCTTGACGAGTTAAAGCTTATTAATCGAGAGCTTGTTACCGATTATGGTTTTCTCAGCACGATGCTCTTGCGAATTTTGCAATTTTTTTATTCCATTTACCCAAATTACGGGATGTCGATCATTTTCTTGACTATTTTCGTCAGGCTTTTACTGTATCCTCTAACCATAAAATCAACAAAGTCCATGGCTAAGGTTCAAAAAATTCAACCCCTTGTTCAAGATCTAAAGGATAGGTATAGGGATAACACTCAGAAGTTTAATGAGGAAGTTCTTAAATTGTATCAAAAACACCAAGTAAACCCTCTTGGAGGATGTTTGCCGATTTTCCTTCAATTACCGGTATTTATCGCACTTTATAATACGATTCATATCGCCGTTGAGCTCAGAAAAACCTCATTCCTTTGGATTTCTGACTTGTCAAAAACCGATCCTTTGCTGATTCTACCAATCACAATTGCGATCCTAATGTATTACCAGCAGACCAAGATGAATGCCCCCCCGGAGCAGCAGCAAATGATGTCTTTTATGGTTTACAAGCAGCATTATCGGCGTTGCTCAGCAGATTCAAGCCAACAAAGTCATGTTGGCGATTAAGGAGGAATCTTAATAAATATGAAACGAATGATCGAAATTTCCGCAGCCTCCAAGGATGAAGCCGTTGAATTGGCAAAGCGAGAACTGAGAATGGGGGAGGTTATTTTGGCTACTGAAGTCATTGTTTCCCCGATAAAGGGAGTTTTCGGGGTCGTTGGAAACCCTGATGTTCGCGTTAGGTTTTCTCTGGGGGAACGAAATGAAGGCGAGAGACAAGATGTTCCAGCTTCCCCAACAGGGGAAAATAAAATTCTTCAAGAAGAAGATGAAGAAGAGGATGACGATCTCGATGAGGATTCCGAGGATATTTTCTCTGAAAGCGGCCCCCATCAACCATCTGATAGGGCTTTCCCCCCGG
>JACPTH010000400.1 GCA_016192885.1 bacterium
AGCTGAAACCTGTTTTACTTGCCCTTTTTTATCATCCTTCTCGTCACCCCCGCCCCCTTCTAAAGTAACTCGAAAAACTTCATCAGCCGTAGTTCTCTTATTTAAAAGCTTAAAAAGCGCGGACTCTCTTAATGAAAGCATACCATCAGCCAAAGCTTGCCTACGCAAATCTTCAGGGGTTCCTTTGCCTTCAATCATGGTTCTTAACCCTTCGGTCATGGTAAGAACCTCATAAATACCCTGTCTACCTTTATAACCTCCTTGGTCGCACTCTTCACACCCGGCGCCCTTCGCGAACACTAAATTACCCAAATCAAAGTCTTTCAATCGAAGGCGGTCCATTACTTTTGCATTAACCCCTAAGGATTCGACCAAATCGGGGGGAGGTTTAAATTCGGTATAACAAGATTTGCAAATTTTGCGAACAAGGCGTTGCGCTTCAACTACCCGAATGGAAGTGGTAACCATGAAAGGTTCAATCCCCATGTTTAGAAGTCTTGCAACAGTTGACGGCGCGTCATTTGTGTGCAAGGTTGAAATGACCAAGTGCCCTGTCATAGCCGCTTTAATAGCAATACTGGCCGATTCAAGGTCGCGAATTTCCCCGATCATTATTACGTTTGGGTCTTGGCGAAGAAATGAGCGCAAGGCGGCGGCAAAATCGAGGCCTATGTCGGGGTAACATTGAACCTGATTGATTCCCATTAAATTGTACTCCACCGGATCTTCCGCGGTCATAATATTGCATCCGGGGTTATTTAGAAGGTTTAAACAGGAATACAAAGTGGTTGTTTTCCCTGAGCCGGTTGGACCCGTTACTAAAACAATTCCGTTTGGTTTCTTTACGCCTTCCATGAAATTTTCTAATACATGCGGTTCAAAACCTAAATCTTGCAAATTCACCTTCAGGTTGCCTTGGTCTAGAAGACGCATACAAATTTTCTCACCCCAAACGCAGGGGACGATAGAAACTCTTAGATCAACTTTTCGCTCCTGAATCGTCATTTTTATTCG
>JACPTH010000401.1:0-1339 GCA_016192885.1 bacterium
AAAATTAAAAATTAAAAATTTCCCCAACTTATGGAGCTATTACTTGAGAAGTTAACTCTTTTGCTTAAAGTTTTCGCGTAAAAACCGCTTTGTTTCCTGCTTGGTCGAAAGCGCTTATGGTGACGGAATGCCCGCTCTTCCCAACGGGTTTCACGATGTACAATTCGTCGTGGTCAGGGTCAAAATCCCAATCCGCGGTTTTTCCATCAACCACAGGTAAAAACTTTTCGTCGCTGATTCCCTCCCCGAGGTCTGAAACGGAAAAGACCCAAACAGGTCCAAGATGTTTAATTGTTCTGCTTCCTTTAAATTGCAAAACCGGGGGAATATTGTCTTCCATTATAACGAATGCCCCTTTTTTTAGGGCGCGACATTCCAAAACAAGCTTAGAATCATGGACCTCACCACCCTGATACGAAAAGTTGGGAGAAACCCCCGCGTAGATACCCAGTCGCTGAGGTTTCGAATGCGAAGCAAATGGTATTTCCAATTTCAGCGCTTTTCCAGTGACAAAATTGCTAGGTTGGATAGCGTAACCTGCTGATTTAGCGGGTAATTTTTTTGTTCCTTGAATACCATGGACGGGAAGAATTTGTCCCAAAATTGGGAAATGCAAGCTTCCTTTAGGAAAAACGGCGGTAACTCCGACGGAATTTTCCTTAAGTTCTCCCCCAGCGCTTGGAACAAAAGCAAGCTTGGGAAGAACCTGAGATGGGCATCTCTCGCCCGCGTTCGGCCCGGACATAGCCCCATCCTTCCAAATTTCGGCGATCGGAAAAGCAACTTGTACATTTCTTCCCGAAATTTTTGCGGGAAGAACATGTTCTACGCCGTTTCCATCACGACATGAAACTCCGTCAAAGTCCGCCTTGCCCAAGTTTTGCGAGATTTCGCCGATCGCAACCACGGAAAAAGTATTAAATTCTACCTTTTTACAAGAAATGTTCCCGGTAAACGGTTTCGCAAGCTTTTTTTGAGGCTCTAAATAAACCTCCCCGTTCGCAACCACCTTGTTTCCGCCAAAATCTTCGCACAAAATTTCCAAATGGTGAAGTCCCGGAGATTGCTCGCCGATAACCCCCGCCCAAGAGCCAAATTCAGCGGAAATAGGAAGAGTTTCAAACGGCCATTTGAATAGGTTGTACACATAACCCGTTCCTCGCGGATTGCTTTTATGGTAATCATAAACGTACGGGCATTCATGATTCTGGTCGTAAGAAAAATTGTCGAATTTTCGGTGAAGAAGCTCTTTTCCATCAAGCGAGATTTTTATGAATTGAACGCCAAAGACATTTCCCCCTTCCCCGCAATCAACCAAGCCCGTCAAAACCCCCACCCT
>JACPTH010000401.1:1359-2511 GCA_016192885.1 bacterium
TGCGGAAGGAACTGATCGTTGATTCTTGAATCGGTTGCCAAAGGTTCAAAATAAATGTCAAGTAGATCAGGAGGTCTTTTGTCGGGAATAATCATTCCAAGTGAGGTCGGGGCGATCAATTCATCGTTGAATTTCCTAAGCTCAAAATGGAGATGCGGAGGGCCCAAACCACTCTCTCCGGTATACGCAATAATTTGCCCTTTCTTTATCGGGAATTTGCTTTCTTGAAAGAAGTCATCGATTCCAAAATGGGCGCGCATTTTTTTTAGCTTTTCGCGAATGTACGTTGCCATCGGCTCGGCATAATCTTCAAGGTGGCCGAAAACGGCCCGTGAGTTAATTGAGGGGTGATCGACATATAAAGCGTATCCGAAACCTCGATGTTGTACTTTCATGCGAGAGACAAATCCGTCTTCAATCGCGTATACCGGATAGCCGGTTTTTTGGTTTGTTTTTGTTCTAAGATCTACTCCGGTATGGAACCTCATTCCCCGAAATTCCCCGAAACTGGAACTAGGGCTGATTTCAATTTTTAAAGGCCACGGCGGAGCATCTTTCGCAAGTAGCGTGGCAGCCAGCAAAAAAATGACGGCAACCGAAGCTAAAACCTTTTGCGGAATTCTTTCAAGTAGGGAATTTTTGCATTTTCTCAACAACTCAGAGCAATTAAAATGAGCCATTTCCATATGCCCCCATTTCTCCGCCTTTGCTAGAAGCATTCTTCAAGGGAGAACCGTCTTTCAAATGATAATTGAACGGGGTCCCTCCGAAAAATTGAGGATCGACATTTAACATTGGAGCCCGGCTTTGGTTACAATTTTTTGTAGCAGTAAAATAACCATGGATGTTGTTAAACGGGTAGCTTCTACTTGCTATTACTTCCTCTATACCCACCCCAGATCCAGGATTGGTCCTATTTTCAATAATGCAATCCAGCAAATTAGGTTTTTCGGCTCCGTCGATTAAAACCCCTTTGGGCGCGTTAACGGTCAGGAAGGTAATACTTGCAACAGCTCCTTTCACATGCACCCCTAATTCTTTTGTTTCAACAATGCCTGAGATCAAGGAAAGGCTTGCTACATCCGATATCTCAATTCCGGTTCCTAGGATTTCGCGAAAATCGAAATGAGAAAAAGTAAAACTTCGATTTCC
>JACPTH010000001.1 GCA_016192885.1 bacterium
CCCGTATGGTTGCAAAGCTCGCAACCCTTCCCCCGCATTACATGAGTTTTCCCCGCTTGGTATAGAAGTTTGCTGTGCTTGATTACGGCGGAAGATGGAACATATTCCTCTTTGCAGGATTCACAAATCACTCTTAAAAGGCGTTGTCCCATTACGGCAATAACGGAACTTGCGATTAAAAAAGGTTCAACGCCCATATCGATCAGGCGGGTCATGGTCCCGGCGGCGTCGTTTGTATGAAGGGTCGAAAAAACTAAATGTCCGGTAAGAGCCGCCCGAATGGCTATTTCGGCGGTGTCGTAGTCGCGAATCTCTCCGACCATAATCACGTTAGGGTCTTGGCGAAGAATCGAGCGCAGCCCTCCGGCAAAAGTGAACCCAGCTTTTGGATTAATCTGCCCCTGGTTGATACCTCCAAGCTCGTATTCGACCGGATCTTCTATGGTTACGATGTTTATCGAGGGATTTTTAATTTTTTGCAGCGCGGCATACAAAGTAGAAGTTTTCCCGCTTCCGGTGGGGCCCGTTACGAGGATGATCCCATTCGGTTTTTTTATTACTACCTCAAACTTTATTAAAGTGTCATCAGGGAACCCGAGCTCCTCAAGGCCGTATAAAACGGTGCTTTTGTCTAATATCCTCATGACGGCCTTTTCTCCACGAAGAGTAGGATATGTGGAGACTCGAAGGTCAAGTTCTCTTGAATCAATTTGGAGTTTAATTCGCCCGTCTTGGGGCACGCGCTTTTCAGCGATATCAAGTTCGGCCATGACTTTGCATCGGGACAAAACCGCCGCTTCAAAAGTTTTGGGGAGTGCCATTACCTCTTGTAACATTCCATCGATTCGGAACCTGGTTCGCATAACTTTTTCATCCGGTTCGATGTGGATATCCGAGGCATGTTCTTTGATTGCCCTCTGAATAATAAGGTTGACAAGCTGAATTACGCTGGTTTTGTCGGTAACATTAAAACTGGAAATATCTATTGTTGAATCGCCACGAGTAGACGAACCAGCCCCCTGGATTTTTTTTGCAAAATCTTGAAGGGAAACAGGTTTTTCATCTGGTATACCGGGGTTTGGCTGAGGACTTCCGGAAACATTTGGAACGGAACTTCCATAAAACTCATCAATCGTCGCTTGGATCTCGCTACGAGTTGATACTAAGGGTTTTACCTTGCATGCCGTGGTGTATTCAAGATTTTCAATTACGAAGCTATCAAGGGGATCAAGCATCGCGACCGTTAACGACCCCTTAACGCGCAATAGCGCAATGCAGTGGTATTTTCTGGCAATGTTTTCCGGGATAATTTTTACTACTTTCGCATCAATAACATAGTTCCGGAGATTAGCGTAACTAAATCCGAGCTTGCTTCCAAGGAAGTCTAGAAGTTGTTGTTCATTTAAGTAATTTAGACTTAAAAGTGTATAACCCAGAGTGTCGCTGGTTTTTTTTTGCTCGGATAAAGCGGTCTTAAGTTGCTCTTCGGAAATAAGTTTTTCCGAAACGAGGGATTCCCCTAAAAGCTTTTTTTCAATGCGCGCCATCTTTTAACCCTTGGAAATGAAATTCAAATAAGAGCTATATTAGAGGGAGAATTAGTTGTTGTCAATCCTCAGGGGAATTTATTCCAAGGTTGGCTTCAAACTGGGATTGCAAGGTTTTTACATAATCCACAATTAACTTTTCATGCTCCATGGAAAGATTGCTATATGAAATGACCCCCTCATAAACATTCTTCCCCGCGCTTACTTCATTGGTTAAGTGGCGAAGGCGAACCAAGCGGCCTTGAACGCCCTGAATAAAATGATTTCCAAGCTGAAAAGCCAGTAAAATATATTTCCCCTGTTCAATGTCGGAATTTGTTTCAATGACACAACCGCCCGCGGAAAGGTTTTTGATGACGCCTCGAAATCCAAAATCACCGAAGCCTATGCTGTTATCGATTAATTCTCCGGAAAGAAGTACTCTGAATTTGCAAGGAACCCTTGTTTCAGTCCTGACAAAAGCTCGCTTTGTCGCGCCTTCGACCTTGAACTTAAATGGAACAAGGGCATTTTGGAAAATATCTGAAAGCGTTCTTAATTCCTTTGCCGAGCTGCTGGTTTGGTCGACTATAACCGTTTTTTCGGTTGCGGTATTTGCAACATCCTGGATTTGATTTGAAATCTGGTCGGTTATTTTGGAAATCATGTTAACCTTTTGGTACATGACGTCGGAAGTTTTACTCTGACTTTCAGCAGATTCACTAATATCCTTAACAATGTCGTTTAATTTTAAGGCCGTTCCGACCATTTTCCCAAGGCTGGTATCAACCGCATTAATAACATCCATACCTTCGTAGACTTTATTTGTGTTTGATTTCATCATTTCCGCGGCGTTTTCGGTTTTCTGAAGGATATCATTAATTAGGTTATTGATTTTTTTTGAGGATTCGGAAGAGCCCCTGGCTAATTTTCTGACTTCTTCCGCAACCACGGCGAACCCCATTCCCTGTTCCCCCGCGCGAGCAGCTTCGATGGCTGCGTTCAGGGCAAGAAGATTGGTTTTCTCCGCGATGTTGGCTATTTCGGTAAGGATGGTTCCGATCTGTTTGCTTCGATCATTTAGATCGTTAACAAGTTTTGCG
>JACPTH010000402.1 GCA_016192885.1 bacterium
CGTGATTTATCACGCCCAAAAAGGGGATTTTTCGCGAATCATGCGAGTTTCAGCAAAAAGTGTACGTTTGCCCTGTCATTTCAACAGTCTTCAATTTGACATTCCCCCTCACCGGAAGTATCCTGACGCATCTTTGGGATTAAGCTTTCGGCCTTGGATCGCTGATAGTTGAATGCTTACCCTTGGGAAATCAATTTGCCAAAATACTACAATGCAAGAGAAAATTGATGTCAAAACCGAACCCTTAAGCGCCGTAAAAAAAGAGGCAAAACGGTTATTTTGGGGGTTTTTCTGGACCTATAAAAAACAATATCTTTTGGGAGTTCTTTCTCTCGCCATTGTTGATTTCATCGATGTCCTGCCTCCTTTGATTATTCGCCAAACCATAGACGCCATAGAGGGGAAAACCGGATTCTCAGTCCTCTTAAACTTGGCGCTAATATATCTAGTTTCTACCTTGATCCAAGCCGTATTTAGATTTTATTGGCGCAAGTTTTTTCTTGGAACCAGTCATCTGGTTGGTTACGATTTAAGACGAAGGCTTTTCGAACACCTTCAAACTCTTTCGTTTAGCTATTTTAACCAACAGAAAACCGGCGACTTAATGTCAAGAGTGACCAATGACGTAGATGAAGTTCGCCAAATGTACGGGATCGGATTTCTTTTAATAATGGACGCTTTTTTTTATTTTTCAATGGTTCCGTTTCTAATGATTTGGATGTCTCCAAGTTTGGCTTTTTACGTTATTTTGCCTACCCCGATCATTCCCATTTTCGTAACCAAAGTCGGCGAAATAATTCACGATCGGTTTAAAACGGTACAGGAAACCTTGGCGCAATTGTCCGCGAAGACCCAAGAGAACATTTCCGGAATTCGCGTGGTTAAAGCATTTGCGCGCGAAAACATCGAAATCGATTCGTTTAATAAAACAAACCGGACTTACGTTTCCGATAACCTAAAACTTGCCAAAATTCAGGCTGGATTTAATCCTTCTCTTGAGTTAGCCATGGGCATAGGAATCTTTCTAATTTTGGTTCTTGGGGGAAGACAGGTTCTTGACGGCAAGATTTCTATAGGATCCTTTGTGGCCTTCCAGGCTTATCTTTTGAAAATGGTATGGCCGATGACCGCGGTTGGTTGGACAATCAATCTGTACCAACGCGGAATGGCTTCCCTTTTTAGGTGCGCGGAAGTTTTGTCCGTAAACCCGGATATCTTTGACTCGCCCAAAGCCATACACAAGAGTCAGTTTAATGGTTCAATTCAGGTTACGAACCTTACATTTGCTTTTGGACAGGCTTCCCAACCCGTTTTGCGAAATTTGTCCTTTGAAGTCCCCGCAGGTAAAACTCTTGGAATTGTGGGCCCCGTCGGAAGCGGGAAATCAACTCTCTTATCTTTATTCATGCGATTTTTTGATCCGCCGGACGGCACAATTTTTATTGACGGAATCGATATTAAAAATCTTTCCCTTTGTTCGCTTAGACAAACCATCGGGTTCGTTCCTCAGGATACCTTCTTATTTTCCGAAACCGTTTTCGAGAATCTTGCCTTGGGTTTAAAAGATAAAGGCGATTTTGAGAAGATAACCGAATGCGCCAAGAGAGCTCAAATTTTAAACGAAATTGAAGCCCTTCCCGAGGGAAAGGGCATGCAAACCATTCTGGGCGAACGGGGCATAAACCTTTCCGGAGGGCAAAAACAGCGGCTTTCTCTTGCAAGGGCTTTAGCAAAGGATCCAAAAATAATTATCCTTGACGATGCGATGAGCGCCGTGGATACAAATACCGAAGAACAAATATTGTCGGGGTTAAAAGTGTTTTTACAAGGCCGAACCGCCATAATAGTTTCGCATCGCCTTACGAGTATTCAACATGCCGATTTGATTTTGGTAATCGATAAGGGAACGATTCTCGAACGCGGTTCCCATGCCGAGCTTTTAGCGCTTAACGGAAACTACGCCAAACTTTGGGAAATCCAAAGGCTGAAATCGGAGCTTGATGAAGCGTGAGCGATACGTATTTTCAAACCGATGAGATTCTCGGAAAAGCTTTCGATTCAAAGATCGTTCGCAGGCTTGCTCCCTACTTAAACCCCTATCTTTTCCGCACAATTTTCGCGATTTCATTGGTTATCGCGGGAATGGTACTTTTCCTCATCAACCCCTACCTCCTTGGGCTGATTGTCGATCTTGGAATTAAACAAGGCAACGCCGACAAATTAACAAAATTGTCGCTTCTGTACATTTTTATTGAAATCCTGGTGTTTTTGACCGCGTATTTGCAAGGATATTTACTTCAGGAAATTGGGCAAAGAGTCATGTACGACATTCGATCCCAACTTTTTTCGCATCTGCAAAGAATGCCAATCCGGTTTTTCGATAAGAATCCGGTTGGAAGACTTGTAACGCGAACCACCAATGACGTTGCGGCCTTGGCGGAATTGTTTTCCTCGGGTCTGGTTGTAGTAATCGGAGATTTGGTTTTGATCGTCGGAATTGCCATTTCCCTCCTTCTTTTGCAACCAACCTTAGGGGTAACCACGCTTCTAACCTTTCCGCTTTTAATTGCGGCGGCGTATTTTTTCCAAGACAAGATAAGAAAAACTTACCGGAATGTTCGAGTAAGAATAGCAA
>JACPTH010000403.1 GCA_016192885.1 bacterium
GCCCTCGACGCGTTCGACCAGCACGCGACCGTCGTAAGAGCGGTCGAAGATTTTTCCGTTGGAATCTCGCGAGGCGAATTTGTGGCAATTATGGGCCCCTCCGGTTCAGGAAAATCGACCCTTTTGTATGTTGTTGGCGCAATGGATAAGCCTACGGGTGGTTCTCTTGAAATTTCTGGGAAGTTATTGCATAAAATGACCGACACTGAAAGATCAAGGTTCAGGAATGCCACTCTTGGGTTCGTGTTTCAATCCTTTCATCTTCTTCCGAGAATGAATCTTCTCCGTAACGTAGAGCTTCCAATGGTGTATTCCGGGGTTCTCCCCGGATTGCGCGAAAACCGCGCTCGGGCGCTTCTTAGTGCGGTCGGGCTATCGGAGAAAGCCGGTTCTCTTCCCGCGGAATTGTCCGGAGGGCAGTGTCAGCGCGCGGCTATCGTTCGCGCCTTAGCGAATAATCCCTGCCTTTTGCTGGCCGACGAACCCACCGGGAACCTTGATTCAAAAACCGGTTTGGAAATGATGTCCATTTTCCAAGCCTTAAATAGTCGGGGAATGACAATTCTAATGGTTACCCATGATGAAACCATGGCCCGACATTCATCAAGAATACTCAGATTGCGTGATGGTACTCTTCTTTCGGATGAAAAAGTGGAAAAACCGCTTCAGACGAAACAACCGGAAGGTATCGATATTCCATCGATTATAGGTTCTCCGGATAAGATAATTTTGTGAAACGAAAGCTTTTACAGTTAACGATTCTTTCCAACCCTCTTTCAAGTTGAGTTATGACTTACAAAGGAAACAAAGGCGACGCGAGGTTACCTTCAAAGGGATTTTCACCGGCTCTCCCGGGAGTAGTTGTACAACGACATCAATTGAGTTACCCGGAACCCGTAACTCTGAAAAAAGGGGAGTCGGTGGAAATTATCCAGAGGGAGAGCGAATGGTCCGGCTGGATTTGGTGCGTTGGAAGCAAGGGGATCGGCGGATGGGTGCCAGAAAATTATATTAAGCGAGCCGGAAAAGAAGGAATCGCGCTATGTGACTATAATGCCGTCGAACTTTCGGTGTGCCTAGGAGAGCGGCTTGACCTGCATCTTGAGGAAAGCGGGTGGTATTGGACTTCACGTGAAACTGGGGAGAAAGGATGGGTTCCGGGAGACAGCGTTAAACTTTTGGGAAATGTACGAATCCGTTTTTTTCGACCAAGGCGCGACCGCGATTCCGCGCTTGAAATTGCGAAAGCCCTTCCTGAGTGGTTCACCAAAAATGGTATCGAAACGATGAATCTGGATTTCCGCTTTCAAAGCGGATTTATTGCCTGCATTCATTCGAAACCTATCGGCTTCATCACGTTTTATGTCTCAGAGGGAATTGGAATTATAGCCTGGATGGGAGTTCTCAAGCCTTATCACCGGTCCGGAACCGGAACCAGGTTGGTTAACATACTGGTCCAAGAATTGGCGAAGGCCGGAATTTCCGAGGTTCGCGTCAGCACTCTTGGAGATTCGGTCGAATACAATCCCTATGAACGAACTCGGAGCTTTTATCGCAAAATGAGATTTCAGGACTTTAAACGCACTTTGCAAGATAACCCGGAATGCCCCGAACAGTTGATATTACGCCTTGACCTCGCGAAACATGGATGAATTCTCTACCCTGAGCACCGAGAATTGCTGCAATTGCAAAATTCCCATTTTGGGAATATGGGAAATAGGGTATACTTCATTTTTAGGAGGTCTTTAAATGACACAAACATTGAGAATTAATGATGATTTTCAGGAAATTGACGTTTTGTCGGTCGACGATCGGAATCGAATTACGCTGGGAAAGCATCTGAATGACTCCAAGAGGTTGAAGTTGTTCAAGGATAGTCGCGGCGAAATCCTGCTGGTTCCAATGGTCCACGCAAGAATCAAATAACCATTGTTGCCATAATTCCGCACCCATGACGGCTTTCTCCTTCCACTGATGCTAAAACACAAACGCTTACTTCTTTTCCCGAAAATCAACCATCTGCTTCTATAAACCAGGCAAAAAAGCGCGAAATTTAACCCATGGATTGTGTTAGAATAACGTAAAATTGTTAACTCCCAGTTTTCGAAATTTTTGGAATACCGATGAAAATTTTACTCATAGACCCGCCATTAAAAAGTTTTACCGGGATAGTGAGTTTTTACTTCCCGCTGGGCTTGGCTTATCTTGCGGCAAGCGTGAAGCGAGATGGGTTTGATTGTACTATTCTGGACGTCGACGCGGTGGAAGCAAAAAGCGGTTCTTTAGACTTCGCTCATGAATATGAACGATATCAATTTTACATACAGGCTTTAAATAATCCGAAACACCCGACCTGGGAACTAATGCGAACAATTATTTTAGAGCAAAAACCGGATATTATTGGAATCACCGCGCTTACCACGAAATTTGGTTCGGTCATTCAGAC
>JACPTH010000404.1 GCA_016192885.1 bacterium
AACCGAGAGCATGGACCAAGCAGGTTTCCTTTTAAGTTCCACCCTTGCCCTGGCATGCCAGGACCCAATGATTCGGCAGTCATATGACGAACTTATTCCCTATACCGAACGGATCATTCTAGGCGGAGAAGATATTAAAGAGGTTTCAATTTTTGACGAAACGGGTAAGTACATCGCCCATCGGCTTCGAGGGGAAAGTCAAAACAAACTTGGCCAAATGCTCGATGGCGAGAAGGCAAAAAAGTTTCAGGAGCTTGAAGGGCCTAATAGAATGCTTTGTCAAAAGCCGGAAGGCCCGGGAACCAAAAGCGATGATTGCGTCGAGTTTATCTCTCCTATCCGGATTGGGTCCGCGTTCTATGGGTCCATAGTATTGCGCTACACATTTGACCGCTTAACCCGTGCAAAATCGGTTAGCCGTCAAAGGATAATTATCATTTCAATTATTGCTATGATTGCCGGGATAGTTTTATCCGCTTTTCTAGCGCAGTTCATTGCCTCGGGTTTGGATACTCTAATGAAAGGGACGTCAATTGTATCCACCGGTGATCTGAGTTATCGCCTTACCATTTCTTCAAGGGATGAAATCGGGCTTTTGGCTTCTCGGTTTAATGAAATGGTGGTAGCCTTGGAGGGGAATCAAAAAACCTTGGATCGAAAGATTTTCGAAATAGAGACACTTTTTAAAGCCAGCCAAGCAATGAACTTTCAGAGCGACACTGAAAAACTTGTACATCAAATTCTTGGAATGGCCAGCACTGCGCTAAAAGCCGAGCGAGGTTCAATGATGCTTTTGGTTGACCAAACGGATGAATTGGCCACGAAAATTGTTTTTGGGTTAGACGGTAATAAAAACGTAACCGAACCCCCGGTCGTTACAAAAATTAAAAGCGGCGAAGGGGTTGCCGGTATGGTTTTGAAGGAGGGGCGATCCATCATTGTAAACGAAGGGCATTCCGCTCCAATTTTTAAGAGTTTTGAATCAACCTCAAATTTTGAGCAAAAAATTCGGAATTTGATTTCGGTGCCTTTAAAATTTAAGGATATGGTGACCGGAGTTATCAATGTTGTTAACAAAACGGAAGCTGAAGGGTTCAATCCGGACGATCAGCGCCTGCTTGAAGCCCTTGCTCAACAGGCGGCCATGGCCGTGGAGCACGCGCGCCTTTATGAATTAGCAATTACCGATGGATTGACCAAGTTGTACATTCATCGCTATTTTCAGGCCCGTCTTGAGGAGGAGGTTGTAAGAGCAAAGCGTTATCATGCCGCAGTTTCCCTAATTCTTTTCGACATTGACCATTTTAAGAAATTTAACGACACCTACGGTCATCAACAGGGAGATATTGTTTTGGTTGAAGTTGCAAAGCTGGTAAAATTGACTGTTCGGGAAACCGTGGATATTCCAGCCAGATATGGAGGAGAAGAGTTTACCGTAATTTTGCCGGAGACTGACGCTCAGGGAGCTTTCATGGTAGCGGAACGTTTGCGGAAAACAGTGGAAACATATGAATTTCCGGGGCCAGGAAAAACCTTAACCGTAACTATTTCGATCGGAATAGCCACTTTTCCCGATCATGCGACAAATAGAGCGGTTTTAATTAAAAAAGCTGATATTGCTCTCTACCATTGCAAAGAACGTGGGAGAAATTGCTCAAGCATTTTTAACGATAGCATGAGCTCCTAGGTTGCGGGGCCTAGGAAAAGATGCTTTTGAACGACCTTATTCACCCACTTACCATTGGGTCGGTAGTTCTTCCTAACAATTTGATTCTTGCTCCAATGGCGGGAGTGACTGATGGGGCCTTTCGATCGCTATGCTCATCATTGGGCGCAGGTTTTTGCGTCTCTGAGCTGGTTAGCGCGAAGGGAATTCTAATGGGATCTCGCCAAACTTTAGGAATGATAGATTTTCCATTTCAGAAGCGACCGTTTGCCATTCAACTTTTTGGAGAGTCCCCGGAGGTTTTAGGTGAAGCGGCGGCTTATATTGAAGAACGAAATTTGTGCGATGTCATTGACATTAATATGGGGTGTCCGGTCTCCAAGATTGTAAAAAATGGGGCGGGGTGCGCTTTAATGAAAACTCCAAAAACCGCCAAGAAAATTCTTGAAACGGTGGTCCGGAAGGTTCGTATCCCCGTTTCGATGAAGTGCAGATTGGGTTGGAATGAATCGAACATTAACGTCGTTGATTTTGTAAAGATGGCTATGGATACCGGTGTAAAGGCGATCACGGTTCATGCGCGTACAAGGGATGCGGGATACTCAGGATTAGCCCAATGGAAGTATCTTGAGAACCTTCAGGATGTTTGCGGGAAAATCCCCCTCATAGGGAATGGTGACATCGCCACCCCTGAGGATATCGCAAAAATCCATGAGATATCCGGCTGTCAGGGTTTTATGATCGGACGCGGTTCCATTGGAAGACCATGGATCTTTTCGGAAATGATCGGTGAATCAAAAGGGTTAGATTCGAAGGAGAAATTCGGTTTTTTTAGAAGACATTTTGTTGAAACTTTGATGGAACATGGAGCGGCGGGTGTGCTTCTGTTTCGAGTTCATTTGTTTGCTTATCTAAAGGGGCACCCTGGCGTCGCAGCTATTCGAAAACAATTATGTTTCGAAAGCAATCCAGCAGTAATTTTGTCAGTCGGGAAGCAGTTTTTTGAAGGCTAGGCTGGGGGGGAAAATTAGCGATGAAATTCCCCCGAGTTATTGGGGGAACAGAACTTTTCGCACCAATAGTATCTTGCTGTTTCGACGAGGAGAAAGGTCATTTTTCAAAATTTCCCAACCATGGTTGGTGAGCGAAGAAAGTTCATCTTCTTGG
>JACPTH010000457.1 GCA_016192885.1 bacterium
AAGTGCATTATAATTTAGCGGTAATTTATGCGAGAAAGCGCCAATTTCACGAAGCAATCGCATCAGCCAGACGGTTCCTGGAAACAACCGGGACCGGAAGCGAAGCGGAGAACTTAAAAACCCTAATTGACCAATGCAACCACGAGATAGAACAAGCGATAGAAATTTAGTTCCCCAAAAAACGGTGACAAATTTTTTATTATCGTAAAAGCGATTGACTTGATGCCAGCAGGTTTTTCAATGACGGGGGCATGTAGGACCGTGATTCGTTCGGGCCGGGAAGAGTTGGAAGATTAGTAGACATTTTGATTATCTTCCCCGCTTTTTCCGGGTCCATGAAGGAGAGAACAAGGGCGGAACGCTCGGGTGGAACGCCCTTTAAAATATTATAAATCAACATATTGTCCGCAACCTCATCGAAAATGGAAGCAATCGAGCGAGGGTCCATGGACGCGCATACTTCCTGAACGGCTTTTAAACGGCTTTCTCCTTCCATAAATCTAATAAGGCTTGATTCTAAATTTAGGGCTTCGGACGCCACTTGTTTGGAAAGCGCATCTGCAATTTCTTTCTTTTTTGAAACATCCTGATTCAAATCATCTAAGCGCTTTTTCTCCTTAATATTCTCTTCTTGAAGTTTGGCCAAATCTCCCTGGCGCTTTTTTAAAAGGTCTTCTTGTGCGCGAACAAGCTCTCGATATTTTGAATCAAGCTCTTCTGCGCGCTTTTTCAAATCGCTGCTTCCTTCGGAAATTAGGGTATCGTACATTTCTTTCTGACGCTGAAGAAGAATTTTATACCTCTCTTCATCCGGAAGTTGGTTCAGCCGAACAAAATCAAAATAGGCTGACAATGGCCATTTTTTTCGAATATTTTCGGGAATTTTATACCGAAATTGCAGAATATCCAAAAAGTCCAAGACAAAAAGGGACATTCCTAGCAAAGCCGCTAGTGACAACAATAACATACCGAAAACCAAATTACTGACAACCAAAAACATTCTGGAAATAGCGGTTTTTTCTTCTTCGGGTTCCGGATTAGGAAGTGTCTCCCCCCTGATGGATTCGAGCTTGATGGCCTGCCATTCTGGGAAGGCTGCGAAAAGTCTAAGTTCGGTTCTGGGGGTAGATCTGGGATAGCCTGATTTGGAGAATCTTTGAGTTCAGGGTTTTTCGCC
>JACPTH010000458.1 GCA_016192885.1 bacterium
AGCCAAGATCTCAGGCTTGCCATGAATGCCACAATTTTCCAGCAAGAAACCGGCGGAAATTTGGAAGATTTGTACAAGCAAATTGTCGTAATGGTTTCCGAAAGAAAGAAAATAATGGGGAAGGTTCGAGCCGGAACCGCTCATGCCAGGCTTTCAGGAATCATGGTTGGAGTCATTCCCTGGATCTTCTTCCTGGTCATGATTTTGACTAACAGGTCTTACTTGACTCCAATGCTTGAAAGTCCTTTGGGGTGGCTAATGGGAGTCGGAGCTTTAGTAAGTTCCGTAATTGGGCTAATCTTCATTTACAGAATGACCACAGGGATTTTGCCGGATGCCGATGAGTCGATGGTAACATCAAAAGATCCAAGGTTAGGGCGACGGTGGCAACTTTTTCGCCCCATTTTGCAAACAGCGGCGTCCTTTAATTCACGGTTTCAAGGGGCAATCTTTGAAAACATGAGGCAAGATCTTCGGTATAGGCTTACCCTGGCGGGCAATCCTGCAGGGTTTACCCCCGATGAATTTATTGGGGTCAAGGAGTTCTATGGGTTTGTTTTAATGAGCCTTTCCGTCCTTTTCACCAATATTGTAAATTATAGTTGGACCACTCCAATTTTGTTGATTGGAATTTTCGTTCTCGGGTTCCAAGTTCCAAGTATTTACTTGGCCCAACGAATTCGAGCTCGACAAATGAACATCGAGTATGAACTTCCATATATGATTGATCTTCTTTCCTTGGCAATTGAAGCTGGGTTGGACTTGGTCGGCGGTATCCAAAAAATCGTTGAAAAATCGAGGAAAACAGATGTGGTCATGGAATTCCAACTTTTTTTGGCGGATATTAAAGTCGGGAAACCCCCCGAGGAAGCGATGAGCGAAATGGCCGAGAGAGTCCAGATTCTTTCGTTCTTTTCCTTCGTGAGTTCCCTCATCCAAGCTCAGCGGTTGGGCGCGGAAATTGGGCCGACCCTTAGAGCCCAAGCGGAACAAATGAGATATCAAAGAATGATAATTGCGGAAGAACAAATGAATCAACTCCCAGTTAAGCTTCTTATTCCGCTAGTGTTTTTTATTTTCCCCAGTATTTTTATCTTGGTTCTTGGACCGACGGTTATTCATTTCATGAAGGTATTTTGGAATTCCGGAGGCGCGGAGCGTTTACAGTAATCCTAGTCTATTCAACATCAAACACCCCAAAGGTTCTATTCTGAGGGGTGTTTTTTATTAGTTTAATTTTGAGATCTTTTAAAATTTAAGAATGCCCAGGTTTTTAATTAGCGCGTGTTTACTTGGAATTGGTTGCACGTATTCAGGACGCCCTAATAGAGCGTGGGAACAGGGCTACAAAGAACTCATTGAAGCTGGTGAAAAAGAGGGTTTCCTTTTTTTTCCTATTTGCCCGGAACAGCTGGGAGGGCTTCCAACACCTCGAGCTCCTGCCGAAATAGACGTATTAAATTCAGATGAAACTCGCGGAATTTGGAGGGTTGTTACATTTGACGGAATCGATGTAACCAACAATTTTCTTTTGGGTGCCGCGGAAACGTTGCGACTTTCAACGGTATTAAGAATTGGCGGGGCTATTTTAAAGGATAAAAGCCCGTCCTGCGGAATTGGGTTGATACATAAAGGCAGTTTCGACGGTTCTTTGGTACCGGGGAACGGCATATCCGCTTCATTTCTCAAGAAAGGCGGAGTGCCTATCTTTTCTAATTCCGAGTTTTTTAATTCCTGGAAAAAAACTTCCGGGTTTGGATTTCTTCCCGAAGCTTTGCTAAATAGAAAAACCTAGATTGTTTTCAGGGTACATTCGTACCTTTTTAGAAAATTTTGTGCATGAAAATTAAAAATTTTCATTTTTTGTTTTTATTTTTTCCACAAGATCGTTACTCCGCCTAAATTTTTTGGTACCCTCGTAAATTTATTTTTTTCAGGAAGTACTGTTCGATTGGAATTCCTTTATGTACGCCGATTTGAACATAATTTTTATTGACTCGTTCAAACTGCTTTGCTATTATTCCCGCACTGGGTTTGGCAAAAAAATCAAATCCTTTCTTATCCTCGGTGATGGAAATTAGTAGCGAGAATGGAGGAGCGAAATGGGGTTCATTAGGGTAATCAAATGTATGAAAGTTGAAGATAATTGTCCAATAGATGTCACTTTTCGAACATCTCGATTTTCAGTTATTTTTGGTGCTCTTTTGATCCTTGGAAGTTTGATTATTATTTTTAAAATTGCGCTACGAACTGTTGATTCTCCCTTTTCCAGTTTTATCCTGGCAATAGGCATTCCAACGGCGGCGATTTTGTTGTTTTCTGGAATACTTCTCCTAACCCATCGGAAAAGCGTAATCATAAATAAACAATTCTCTCGAATTGAAGTTCTCGAATCAGGAATCTTTCAAAGAAATCGAGCAACATTTCTTTTTAAAGATATTTTGCACATTGAAGTGTGCCCAATAGATGAATGTCTTTTTGCTTCCAGGTGGTGTAGTTGGACCGTAAAAGTTTACTCAAAACGAAATGACGGTTTTGAAGCTTTTCGCCTGTTTGAAAGCCTTGAATTTACTGCCGCTGAGGAAGCAGGCCAAGTTCTTTCTCAAATTTTGGGAAAGCCGATTGTTTGGAATTCTTGTTCAAAATTGATTCCGTCCTTTTCGAGTCCGGTTGTCAATTAGACCTGGCGACCAGCCTTGTTTGTTTTTGCCTCCGAAAAATTTCGGAGGCTTCTTTTTTTTATGGGTTTCATTTTCAGGATTAAATCATTCGTGACGTTTATAGGGGTAAGGTTTGCTTAAAACCTCATAACATCTTGCCTTCTTTGCTTTGAGCATTTTTGCGTAGCGACGATAATCTGATTTTGTCGGATAAACTGATAAATCCTCAGTTTCAACCTTGGGTTGGATGGCAATTTTTTCTAGAACCGCATCCAATACTCCCAAAGCTTCGTATCTTGTTACAATTTCCTTTCCATGGAGCACACCTTTTGAATAGCCAAGCAAAATACCTGCGTTTGCGAGTGTTTGTAAAGCATTTTTCTCGATTCCCCAAGGGCTCACATCTTGGTAATCCGTGATTTTCTTTTCCGATTCGTTTACTTCTACGTTTAAAGATTTTACTAACTCAGCGACCAAAATGGCAAAATTTTCTCGAATTGAAACTTCTTCCGGGTTTTTTTCCCTAATGACCTCGTGAATTTTGGCTATTTCCTCTTCTTTATTGGCTTTGGACAGAATCCCGGAGATCATCCCCGCTATTTCTGAAAGCTTGATTGGTTTATCCCCGTCAAGGCTTCGCCCCAGGAAAACCATATCAAATGCGCCCGATTCTTGAAGTTTTTGTAAGACCGGGTAAATTAAATGATCGATGGGAATGTCCACGAATGCCAAAGCCTTTTCATTGTTTCGAACCGCCTTCTTGTAGGAAACGTGTTCGTAAAAATGATAAAGAAGATACATCGATTCCCGGTTTGTTAATGCCCGCGATGGGCGAAACTTTCCATCAGGATACCCATTTACTATTCCGTTAAATTTCAAGAATTTAAAAGCCCTTAAGTATTTTGAAGAAGGTTTGTAGTCGGTGAAACAGTTTTCCTCATCTCCCGAGAGTGCAATAAACTCGCTATCCTCAAGGTGGATTGTCATCCTAAATGCCGCTTCCAGCGCTTGCTTTCTTGAAATGGATTTCTTTTTTTGCCTTGGGTCCAGAATTCCCAAATTCCGGAAATCTTGGGAAGAAGAACCTCCAGGCGCCCCAAGAAGGAATAGCATTCGTCGAAGAGAGTTGAAGTA
>JACPTH010000459.1 GCA_016192885.1 bacterium
ATGAGAAGAAGGAATTTTAGAGGAACGACGGCCATCCTGGCAAATCGCACTGCGTTAAAAATTGCGATGGTTTTGGGAACAATCTCCCCAAAAAGCAAAAGAACAATGGTCATGATAAAAGAAGCAAGAGCGATCCCGACATTGGTCGAATTTCCAAAAATAGATTGGCCAAACCAGACGGATTTCGCGACAAAATTTAAAATAAAAGTAGTCGCTATGGCGGTGGAGCTTACGTTAACGATGCAGTTTCCCAACAAGAGGGATATTAAGACCCGTTGCTTGTCCTTTAAAACGAAAAGGATGTCCGCCGCTCTGTTGTCACCCTCGTCGGCCATTTTTTTTAATCTAAGCTGAGAAATGGAAAAAAATGCGGATTCGGTTGCGGAAAAATAGGCGGACATGCATAAAAGCGACAAAAAAATGAAGAACTCAAGTATTTCCATTTAATTACATTCTATTCCTTTAATGCTTTAACAAGCCTTGCAGCGAACTCAAGCGCATCTAACTTCCCGGAAATCCGTAAACCTGGACGTTCCGTACCGTTTTGGTCAAGAAACAAAAATGTTGGAAGTCCGACGACTTTAAACTGACTTAGTATTTTCAAAACGGATTCTTCATTTCGAGTCGCATCAATTCGCACCAAGGTCATTTTAGAAAGCAAGGATGAAACTCGCGGATCAGGGAAAACTTCTCGTTCCATTTCTTTGCATAACGCACACCAATCCGCGCGAAAATCCACCAAAATTGGGCGATGCGTTAGAGCAGCGGAGGATCGCCCTGATTCCAGGGTGGGGTGCCATTTTATGTCGCTTTCTTGGTTTTCTTGTTGCGCGAATTTTGGAAGTGAAATTAACCCAAAGTGAACCGCCGAGTTCACAACCTCTATTATCCCGAAAACAATTACCAAGATCCCCCAACATTTTAAAACCCGCTTCCATAAACTATCCTCAGGGGATGAAGTTTGAAACAAGCCCAAAAATGCGGAAAAAGCGAATAACAGCATTGCCAAAAAAAGACTTCCAAAGGCCGGACCAATCGCAGGATAAGCAAAATACAACGCCATTCCTAACAAGATAAAGCCGTAAATTTCTTTTACCCGGTTCATCCATTCGCCGGCTCTCGGGAGAGAGTTAACCGCTCCGGAAAAGGTTCCGACGACGATGAGAAGAACACTCATTCCCCACGCAAACGAAAGAAGCATGAGAGATCCGTAGAGCATGCTTCCGCTGGCCGCAATAAAAGCGAGAATTCCCGCAAGCGGAGCGGCCACGCATGGGGACGCGGCTAAACCGGAGATCGCGCCGATCATAAAAATATTGAAAAGGCCCGTCTTTTTCGTGAATTCTGTCAATTTTTGCTGGAGTCCGGAGGGGACAGGTAGAACAAATAAATCAAAAAGGGAAAGCGCAAGTACGACAAAAAAACCCGCCAAAACTAATTGAAAAAAAGTCCCTTGAATGATTCCCCTGACATGAGCTCCGGATAAGGCCACCAATAGGCCTAATATAGAGTAAGTGAAAGAAATACCCGCAACATAGATAAGGGATAAAAAGAAACCTCTTTGCATTGAATGGCCTTCTCCGCGGCTTCCTATGATGGAAAGAGTTATTGGGATCATCGGATACACGCACGGAGTAAAACTAACCAATAGGCCCCCGATAAATGCCGCAAGCAACGCCCAAACCAACCCGCGATTTTTCAATATCTCTCCAAAATCATCGGGGTTTGAGATTTGCTTTTGAATCGGGGTAAGCGAAGGCGAATCGGTAGAGGAAGAAGCGAAGGTAGAAGGGATGGAGTCTTGAAGGTTTTCTTCAGAAGGTTTAATCGAGATAGTTTTCCCAAAATTAATTTTTAATTCCTTTGTGGCGGGCATAAAACACGTTAAACTCGAACATCCTTGGTAGTTCAAAATTACTTGTACGACCCCGGGTGTCGATGAGGCTTCGAAGAAAAGTTGAACATTGTGGGTTCCCGCATCGAAAACCTCAACTTTCTTCCCCTCGAATGGATCAATTTTTTCATGCGCGATAGGCAATTGAAAAGTTAATTTTGCGTTTGGAGCGTTAAATTTAAGGGATTCCCGGTAAATCATGTACCCTTCAGGAACCCTAAATGTTATCGTGGCAAGATAATTTTCTTGAAACAAAGAAACATTTGGTTCAAGGGAAAATTCAAAAGGATCTTCTTCTCCGGCAAACGAAACGGCGACCCAAAGAAACAAAAAAGGGATGATCCCCAATAATTTTCTAAAGTAGAATGCGCCTAGGCGCATCGGAATTGATGGGGAAAGCCGCATCCTACATACGGATAGCCATGATAGCGGATTCAACAAGGCGTAAATCCAGCTTGAGAAAGAGACCTCTTTGCATCATCAACCGTATGTGAGTCCACGGCATCAAAAGAAACCATCTTTGTGGAAAGATCGGTATTCAAGTTCGAAATCCCTTTGATTTCACCGAGTTTTCTTTTGATGGTTTCAACGCATCCGTTGCATTTAATTTTATCAATTCGCCAATTTACTTTCAAAATTCACCTCCAGAACTAAGATCAACCGACTTTATTTTCCCCATTTCATCTTGGTTCGCAAAACTTTAAAAAAGTTTCGTCGATGCGTAACGACAATTTTTGCGATATTTTTCCCTTTGCAAACTTGGATTTGGTCACCATCTTCGACAAAAAATGAATCCTGGCCGTCAGTGAAAATGCTTACTTTTGAAAAAAACCTGGCCCGAAGAATGGCTGTGATTTTTTCATGGTCGGACGTGATAACGGGTCTCGTACCCAAAGTGTGACTTGAAATTGGGCATATTAGAAGAATGCTCATCCATGGGGGAACTATCGGACCACCTACGGATAAGGAATACGCGGTCGATCCCGTGGGGGAAGAAAAAATTACGCCATCCCCGCAAAATGAGGAGACTTCCGTGCCTGAAATTGAAACGTCTAGGCTGATTACGCCGGCGACCGTATTTTTTATCACAACGTCATTCAACGCTGTTCTTTGAAAAACTTGTTTGCCGTTGCGCGTAATTGTTGCGGCAAGCATCATTCTATCTTCAAGGTTGTAGCGTCCGGTGCGTAGTTTCTCAAGGATTTTGAAGGTATTCCCAACGGAACCCATGGTAAGAAAACCAAGTCTTCCTAAATTAATACCCGCAACCGGGATAGAATACTCCGCGAATTCACGAACAGCTTTTAAAATGCTTCCATCGCCTCCAAGGACCACCGCCATGTCAATTAATTCATGAACTAACTCTCTGGGGGAACCGAGGTTGGAATGCCCAACTTTTTTTGCTTCTTCTCGGTCCATAACAATTTTCACGCCATGTTGTGAAGCCCAATTAACAATCTGATCAATGAGCTGGGGGTTTGAAAAATTGGTTGGATGGCAGAAAAGCCCGATCCTATTAATTTCTTTAACCATCGTTTAATATGGAGGAAAAATCTGGTAATAGTTTTTCCCGGACCTAATTGAACCGGAAATACTCCTGGCGGATAACCCATATACGGTATTTGGAACGTTTTTCACTACCGCGTCCAATAAATCGAGAGCAGAATCTTTATGCCCTGTTTTGAAATAAAGGTTAGCAAGTAATAGTTTTGCATCCAAATGCGATGAATCTATTTTAAGGCATTTTTTTAAGTTTTCCAAGGCGGGTTTATCATTTCCCATTCGAAAAAGGGTGTCGCCAAGTTGAAAATACGCTTCCGACCATCGCGGATAAAGTACAACCACTTGATCGAAGGCTTTTTGCGCTTCCGAATAGTTTCTTCCAAGTTTCGCTTTCAACCCGCGATTGAAGTCTTTGAACACCGTGTTTACTTCAGATTCAAGCGCGGAAAAATCTCCATGTTTTGAACAGGATGGCCCCCCGCCTTTCCATGAGAATTCGCCTTTCTCCGGACAAATGGGCATGGATTGAAGCAGCTTTGCGCCCAACAAAGCGGGTCCGTCAATTTTAGAAGAATCGCTTCCAAGGTCGGATTTCCCCTTAACGTAAATCTCTTGCGCCCGTTTAATTGCCGCCATTCCATAGTAACACTGCTGCTTATTCTTAACTTGAATAAAATAATTAGATTCCAGGATTTTCGTGCTTGTTCCTAAATTGAGGGCCGTTTCCACAACCGGGGCAACAGGCGAAACAGAAAGCTTTTCGGAAATCGGATTCGGCGGCAAAACGCTGGTAGGCAATTTTTTTAGAGTTTTGTAAATTGAATCCAGGGAATCTTTGGCATACGCATCATTCGGATACATATTTAGAACCCGCCTGAACTCAATGATAGCTTCTCGGATACGCCCGTCTCTTGCCCAAAGCGCGGCCCGAAGATTCAAAAGCCTGATGTTGTTCCGCTCAATCTTTAGACCTCGATTGATGGCCCCGTAAGCCTCATTTAGAATCCCGCGACGCGAGTAAGAAAGAGCCAGAATATAATATGTATCCGCCCTTGTTTTATTGCTTGGGCTCGCCAAAATTTCCTTCACCGACCCTGATGGTTTTACAAACGTTTGAAATTCTTCCTGGGAAGCCAGCGGAAAAGGTTGAAAAAAAATAAAAAGCGTAACAACAAAGGAAAGGTTACTGACCGATTTTTTTTGAAACATTAATCAAGGGGTGAGGCACATTTGAGAACTGATTCTGCGTCGCATAAGTTCCGCCCAGCTTATCATGTCGGGATCCTTGGTGGTATTAACCGTGAGGGTGAATTCTTTTAAAGCTCGGGGAGCCAAGCCTTTGGCAAAATAAATATTTCCAAGGAAATAATGGATTCTCGGGTCATCCGGGGAAATCTTGTGCGCGGACATAGCGTGTCGAAGGGATTCGTTAATGAACCCAAGGCTAAGGAAGGCTTTAACTAAATGCAAATGGGCGTCAACGTGTTCAGGTTCGATTTTCAAGACTTCGCGATAACACCGCATCGCCATTCTTAAATTTCCGCGTTTTTTCAATAACTCGGCATATGCGATAAGCCCTTCAATTGAATTTGGACGAATCGCCAAGAGTTTTTGGTACGCCATTAGAGCTTCTTCCCGGCGGTCTATCAATTCAAAGGCGCGCCCCATATCAAGGTAGCAGGTGAGATTATTCGGGTCGGATTCAAGGGATTTTTGGGCTTGTTCGATTACTTTTTGGCAGGAAGAATCAATTTTCTTTTGCACCATTCTGAGGTTTGATTGGATTTTTCCGTCGGAATAATCGTAACCTACGGCCCTTTTGAAAGCCTTTAAAGCTTCTTCGAAATCTTTTTTGTTGCAAAGAAGGACCCCGATCGTATTCCAAACATCCGCTTGATCGACTGCGGTAGCCGAACCCTTTATAAAACTAGTCAAGGCTTCTTCGACTTTCCCTTGCGATTGGTACAATTTTCCAATTTCAATCCAGGCTTCGCTTTTCTCGGGATTTGAAGCGATGACTTTTTTTAGGGTGACCGTCGCTTCTTCAAATTTTCCGTCGCTAATGAGGAATTGAGAAAGAAGGAACAACCCATCAGGATTGTCGGGTGAAAGCCTTAAAAATTCCTCAAGAATCGGCTTCATCTCTGAAGCTCGTCCGAGGCGTTGCAGCGTTTTGGCCAGGAGAATCAGGGTGCGCGGCTCAGGGTGGAATTGATGGGCCAGAGCTTCCTGGTAAAGCTCAACCGCACGTGAATCATTTTGCCTATCGACCATGACATCTCCTAATTTTTCAAGCACGAAAGGGTCGTTAGGCTTGATGCTCAAGGCCCTTGAATATTCGTTTATAGCCAGGTCAAATTGCTTGCTTTGATAGAAAATTTGTCCAAGCTTGCTATGACCATAAGAGTCATTGGGGTTTAGTATGCACGCCCGTTTTAGTTCCATTTGACTCAGATTAATTTCTCCTAACTCGAAATAGACCATTCCTAAGCTATAATGCGCATATGCGTCATCCGGCGTAAGTTGAATGCAACTTTGAAATCGCTCTTTTGCGGAAGGCAAGTTATGCATTGTTCGTTCAATTACGCCAAGATGGTAATGGGCCTTGGCAAGAAATCGATTTAGATTAATTGCTTTTTCGAGAGCGGCTTTAGCCCTTTCGGGTTCACTTGCGCGGCGAAGCAACAACCCGTAATAGAGAAACACTTCCGCGACCGGAGGATCGAAAGAAACGCAATGTGCCATCGTATCTACAGCTTTTGATAAATCTCCTCGTTCCTCTAATAGTTGAGCCAAGCGCATCAACAAAGAGAAATTCCGCGGAGATTTGGCGCTTTTCTTTCGAACGACGGCTATTTCCCTATCAATGCCCAAGTTAAGAAATTCGGCTAAAGTTTCCGCTTTGTGGGCGGATTCTACTCCGATATCAATATCGTCTTCGGTAATACTTCCTATGGGTTCAGAATCCTTGCGTTCGGGTTTCTCCCTGGAAAGCGGTTCTTTTCTGGGGGAAGCTTCCTTCGAAGTTAGGGAAGGCGGATAAACCGCGGTAGATACCATCGAAGCAACAAGGTCGTTTGGTTTTGCCAATTGGCCCCCACCGGTTCCGGGGAATTGCGATTGAGCGAGCCTTACCTCTTTATCCACGTCCGCAAAAGACCCTTCTAAACTTGAAAACCCTTTGCTAACCTCTCCGGGAAAATTACCTTCCAACATGGAAACCTCATTCATGGCGTTTCGTTGTTCGAATTGGTCCATTCCCCAGATTGCCACCTCGGCAAGCCCCCACAAAGCAATCGCGCAACTAGAAAGACTTGCTAAAACACCGAGGATCGGGTAACCGGTGAGCGCTTGGGTCAAAAAAAGCATTGCGAAGATAAACCCGCCTCCCAGCAATTTGGCCAAGGCTCCGGCAGGCGGGAAGCCTGAAGGGCCAAGGGCGGGAGGGGAAATCATTTCAAAAATAGGTTCGCCAACCACGCGTTTTGAAGCGCTTTCGGTTGGAACGACCAAACCTCTTCCGCAGTGACTGCAAAATCTGGAAGAGGGTAGATTCCGAATTCCGCATTGCTTGCAAATCACGCAAAGAGCGCGACCGCAAGCCGCGCAACTCAATGTTACTTCATCGTTGACAGCTCCACATCCAGGGCAATATGCCATCTGACGCGTCAAACCTCCTCAAAATAATGATCCAACAGCTTCCAATCTTTTCCAAGGCGATAGGAAATAGCCGGTTCTTCGATTGAATATTTCCCGTTATGAGAATTTGCAAATCCATTTTCACGAAGCGGGAGATATTGTTGAAAGGACTCGATACAACAATGTTCCCAGTTAATAACCAAAAGCCCGTCCCCCGTGCCGTCCAAAAGCGGCTCGGGATCAAGGTTTGATTGAAAATAACCCCAAAGGGTCGAATCAATCTCAGGCAAAATTTCCTCAAGGGTGGAAAACCCTTGAGCTCCTTTGGAAATTGCCAAAAGAAAGGTCGAAACGGTGTGAGATGGAATCAAGCCCGAAAAAGCTTCCTTTTCATCCATTAACACCAGTCTTAAGTTACTCATCTAGATTGGGAAAATTCGCCAAATCTCATTCTACATTTTCGCTTTCCTTCCAAAAATAGGAAAAAGGCTCTCCCAAAATCGCTCCTAGCAAGGAAAAAATAAATACGACAAGATACGCCGTTTCAAAATCGATCATTAAGCAAACAAAAAGGGAAATAACCAACCCGCAGGTCATTCCGAACAAGCACCCGATAATTGTGGATTCATGGAGAGCTAGAGAGGTTCCAAGTACGGAGCCCAAAAGGAGCCCGACAAGCGTAAGCTCCGGAGCAACAAATGAGGCGATAAAAGTTCCGATAGCTCCGAAGGCGACAATAAGCAAACTAATCATTGCGTAAACCAAAAAACGATTTGCGCCTTGAATCGAATTCGAATGAATCATGACTAAATTGCTCAAGCCTGCCTCAGTTCTCTTTTGGAAATTACGGATTCAAAATCGTTTTTTCGTAAAAATACTTGTTTCTCGGGTTCTCTGCGATAAAGGTCGTAAGCTCATTTAAATATCTTACTCCGTCAATGGTGGAAACGCCTAAACATAAAGTTTTAATTTCGGAAAGAGAACTTTGAATTTCTTGGTAACCATTGGCGGTCGTAAGCGGTCTAACAACTCGCACCACCGCCCGCACCTGTGGTGTTCCCATGTTCGGGGCCGTATCAATGA
>JACPTH010000460.1 GCA_016192885.1 bacterium
GTTGGAAAAGAAGTTATTTTTGCTCTTCTTCAAAGAGGGGTAGAAAAATCTGATGCGGAACGGCTTGGAAAAGAATGGCTTTCAGAATGGGACCTACCCGCGGAAATTTTTTGGGACAGAAAACCGCAGTCCCTTTCCGGCGGGGAAAAGAGGCGTTTGGCTTTGGCTTCTTGTACAATTTTTTCCCCCGATTTAGCTCTTCTTGATGAGCCGCTCGCCGGCTTGGACAAAAAGGGTGAAGATTTCCTTATCAGGAATTTGACGACCTTGGCGAAAAAAAAGGTTGTGATTGTCGCGACCCATAAGCCTGAAAAATTTCTTTCTGAAACAGGCACCATCCTTTGTCTTTCAAACAAACATAATCAAATTTGGTTTTATCAGGTTCAATCATTTCTTTCATCGGCACTGGCTGATCCAAGCATTTTCCCCCTACCCGAATGGTATTGTTCAGCGGTTTTTCAGCATAAATCTCATTCAAATTTGCCTATTCCGCTTCCTTATGCCGTTGCAAAGTTCCTTAAAGCGGGGCAATTCTAGGTGAGAAAAAATCGGTGAGAAACACTGAAAAAAAATTGCCGTCAGGTGAACGCTTACGTATAATAATTTCATCGCCAAGATTTCTTAATTTAAAGCGAAAGGATAAATAGGGATACGTGAAAATCAGCATCCGCCTATTTTTGTATGTTGCCTTGGTTTCCATTTTTTTGGGCCAAAAAACGGTTTCAGGGGAGCCCGGTAGTGACTCCATTGTGGAATCCTTACGGAATAAAATCCCAAAGGGTTGGAAAATATCAGTTACAAAAGATGAGTTATCAGTAATAAAGGAAGAGCGATGTTGGGTTCTATTTGAAAATCGGATTAATGCGCCATTTTCCCAGGAAAAACCCGGTGAAAGAGAACAAAGGATCAGGAGCCAGGGAAAGGAAGTTTACGCTGAAATTAAATTCAAAATGGAACCCCGATGGCCCCCCGAAAAAATTGAAAAAGTAACGGGGGAAAATTTAGAGACTTTCAAAAAAATACAAGGCCTTCCAAGGCAATTCTCAATCGACCACCTCCATGATTCTTTTTTGTCAAGTAAAGGGGAGGAAACTTTTGTTCCCAAAACCGAAAAAGAAAAAAAGCGGGTTGAAGAATTTAAAAAAGCGAAGTTAGAATTGGAGAAAAAAATTGTTAAGTTGCCCGATTTCCATACTCAGAATTTCAGTCTTTTTGTTGATTCCCACAAAGGCTTGGAGGACGAATTTCACATTGTTTATCCGGAAGAGACTTCGCGGGAAGGATACCAGGTTTTAAGCGAAATTAAGGAGTTATGCGAAAAATAGGAAACTAAAATTAAGAAATTCCAAAGACGAAAGCCGGCATTTCTTCATTGTCTTAAAAATCTCGGTCGCGAAAAACATGGATTGCTTTGGATCTTAGGCTTCCCGATTCGTAAACGTTGGCAACCAAAAGGATCCTAAGGGTTCCTTTCTCTTGTACAAATTCGGTGATATTCCCGCTTGGGAATTCACTTGTTTCGCGTATTAGGCTTCCGGTGGAAGATCTGTAAATTTCTAAGCGGAATTTTGCTCCAGGGAGGTTTTGAGCCGCAATTCTAAGATTTCTGCTTTGCTCGTTGTAATCAAAGATAGGAGCTGCGGTAAACGATGGAACTATGGTCCAGTCCAAAATTTTGCTTTTATAGTCGCGGGTTTCCCCTCCATCGGTGTATTTTAAGGTATATACTCCGGAGTTAAACGATCCCGAATTCGCTGAAACAAGCGTTTGAAATCTGGCTAAATAGTTTTCGTATTGAAGATCGGACCCGGTAATTCGAACCCCGGTCGTATTTTCTATCCATCCTCCGGTTACCCCCGACCCTGAAAGAGATGCAAAAACACCGTCAAGATTCGAAGAGCCCTCCTGACTCATTTTTACGGAAACTAGATTTGCTTCAAAAGCCCCTCCTCCTGATTTGCTGGAAGCTCCCCCGCCTCCACACCCGGCAAAAAAAATAAATGGAAGCAAAGAAAAAATAACGATGAAATTTCGCCCTGATGTTTTGAAAACCAACCCGTTTTGTTTTCTATTCATTCTTGGAGAACGCTCCAATGAAATGCCAATTTTTCCCTGCAAAAATTTGGTTCGCATCGATAAACTGGTAATTTATCACAACAAAACAGTAAATAGGGGTAATATTTAATTATTAAAATTTAATTTTTGAAGTTTGATTTTTGATTTGGGGAGGAAGGTTTGAATCAAAAATTCCCCCGAGTTATTGAGA
>JACPTH010000464.1 GCA_016192885.1 bacterium
GAAATAGCTTCAATTATTATCGGAGAACTTGCAACTTTGGCGGGGAAAAAGGACGCGAGGCAAATTGCCGCGCAACTGTCTTTAGGGCTCCAAGAAAATGTGACCATCGGGTTACATGAAAAGTTGGAAGAATTGGTAAAAGTTTTAAAGGAAAACGGAGACCTTAGTTCCGAAGAAACTGATTCGGCGCGGTTTCAAATTATATCTGATAAGGGGAAAAATGAAGTATCAAAATTTCTCCGCCAATTTGGTCATCTCACCTGCAGCTGGGACATTATGCAACCCACTTGGGGTGAAGACCGCGATGAGTTTTTTGCCTTCCTAAATCATAGGGTAAAGGTTACTTCGGGAATGCGGGCAGGGGTTACAAAATTTGAGAGCAATGAAAGTAGTTTCCTGAATTCGCTTGAAGCAAACCCTTTCGCCGTTGATCTCGCCAAGAAGCTCATCTCGATTCTAAGAAAATTTGTCAAAATCGATGATGAGCATCATTTTCATACCGCTCGGGTCATCCCCCCGACTCGAAGTCTTGTCAGGAAACTCGGGCGTTTTCTAGCCCAAAAAGCCTTGATTGAGAAAGCGGATGATATTTTTTGGCTCACCGACCAGGAAGTAAGAGACCTCCTAGCTGATGAAGCAAAGAAACCCCAAATTAGACTTGTTGAAGCCAGAAAAATTTCTTTCCAAAATGCAATTTCTGAAGGCCCCCCCGATGAAAATTTCGAACGAAAGTCTTGTGAAAATTCTAACATTATGGCAGGATTAGGGGTAAGCGGGGGTGTGGGGCGAGGTTTCGTTCGTCCGGTTTCGAATTTTCAAGATCTTTCAAAAATCCAAAAAGGAGATGTGATGGTGACAACTTCCCCTGATCCATTTTTCGCCATTGTTTACCCTCAAATAACCGCGTTGGTTGCGGAAACAGGGGCTCTATTGTCCCATGGAGCGGTATTGGCTAGGGAATACAATCTTCCCGCTGTTTTTGGAGTAACAAAAGCCTGCGAACGCTTGATTCCAGGCACTCTTGTGGAAGTAAACGGGGATACCGGATTTGTTTGCGTCATTGAAAAAAAATTCCCCCAATGAAAAATTCTTCCCAAGAATCTAAAACCCGACAAGTTCCTAATCTCATTTGCCTAACCGGCATCGACGGTTCGGGAAAGTCAACTCACCTTCGAAGGCTTTCAAAGTGGCTGGAAGAAAAGCACAACCTGAAATCTTCTCCTCTCTCGGTTTGGGAAATTGCGAAGAACCCGACCTACCATAAGCATCCATTTATTTCAGATCGCAACGCGGTTCATAAATATTTAGGGATGTTGCACCCGACAGCGCGGGCTTTATTCATTTTCCACGGGCTCTTTGAATCGTTTGACCTAACCAAAGATTCCATTGCCCCCATAGTAATTGCCGACGGTTACTGGTACAAATATGCGTTTACTGAAAACCTCCAAGGCCAAGATCTTGACTGGTTACTTGCCATTTGCGGGCGTTTTCCTAAGCCAAAACTCACCATTCTCCTCGACCTTGACCCGGTTGACGCATGGCAACGAAAACCCAATATTACCCC
>JACPTH010000465.1 GCA_016192885.1 bacterium
GGGGAAAGGCTTTTGAACCGGTCTTCTTCCTGGCCTGGCTTGAACTTCAGTTCGACCAGATCATTGAAATCGGAGAGGAGCTCCTTATGGATATAATAGTTTCCGCTTGAATAGCTCAAATATTCCAAATCGGAACGACCTGCGGAATTGAAAAGGAATATCTCTTTTTGCATCATACCTTCAGCCGCTCTGCATAACATAAACGGAGAAAGCTTTAATAATAATTGCTGATCGGAGGTCCGGGGAGCCTGAGAATAAACCTCAAACAAATCAAGTTTTTCAACAGTTGTGAATGTAAAGAGTTCAACCTGATTTCCCATGAATTTCGTCGAGTGAACCTTCCAGGAGTCGTCAGGGGCCAACTCGATCTTTTCAACGTGGACAAGGGGAAAATCCTCAAGAAAAGAGGCGGAAGAAAGCAGGACTGCAATCACATGCTCAACTATTAGCAAGCGTCTTTCCATTTCCTCTGGGAGTATGTGGGCACCATGAGCGTATTTATTCCGGTAAGTCACGAGGGAATTGCAAATTTCCGCAATTGGAGTTTTGCTCTTCGGCTCAAAATTCAAATTGGGAATGCCTTCCAGCCTTTGAAAAACTTCCCGAAATTCCTGGCTTTTTGGGGTTTTGAACCATTTTGCAATGGGGGAAATCCAAACTGATTTCAGCGGTGTTTCAATTTCTGACAGAGTTCTCAGTAATCTTATCCAGCTTCCCAGGGAGGGTTTCTTCAGGAATTCAAAAGTTTTTTCCCTTTGTGGAAGCATCTCTCGAAGGTTGGAGATGCCCTTCCGGGCTTCCTGCAAAAAAAGAACAGTCAGGAATTTAATGAATACTTCGAAAAGGTCTATGAGGCTCTTTTGTCGCCCCCCCAAGTCTTCCTCCGGGGTGTTTCGGAGTTTCTGAAAAGCCCCGGCAATCGGCGCAGGGTAACGACTTTTTACTGTCGCCGAAATTTGAGAAAACAGTGATGTATCAGTCATTTTTTCTTCCCTGACAAGATTGCGGTATTCCATCCGATTTTGCAATTTCCCCAGAGGTCAGGTCCGGACCTTTCCGAAGTGGAGTAAGGGTATTGAGAATTAATCTGGGAAGTTCGGGAAAAATCGATTCTCCCAACTAATTTTTACGGTTTAAGCTATTTCAGGCCGCTCACCAAGAACGGAATTTGTGAGGGATGGTTGGTTCAACTAACTTTGTGGAGTTTCATCATGTTAGTGTTTCCTTTTACTCCAAAGGGCACACCGGCGACGATGACGATGACATCACCGGTTTTTACCAAATGCTGTTCTTTCATGGTTCGTTCGGCAACAGTGAACATCTCATCCGTATTTCGCAAATCCGCGGAAAGAATCGGTTCAACGCCCCAACTGAGAGAAAGGCGCCGGCAGACGTTGTCGAACGGGGAAAGGGCGAAAACGGGTACCGAAGGATGATATTTGGAAATATTGCGGGCGGTGTTGCCACTGTTTGTAAAGGCAATAATTGCCCGAGAACCCGCATTTTCCGCGGCTTCGCAAGCCGCGTGCGCTACTATGTCTTCGACCTCGTGCTTGACTTCCGGCAGGATATGATCGGAGGTGGTGTGTTGACTCAGGACTTTTTCCGCTTCGGTGGCAATGGCTAACATCATTTTTACGGCTGCGACCGGATATTTCCCCACGGCAGTTTCCCCGGACAGCATGACGGCATCTGTTCCGTCGAGAATGGCATTGAAAACGTCGGTGGTCTCGGCGCGGGTAGGCCGCTGATTGGCAATCATTGATTCGAGCATCTGCGTAGCGGTGATCGCCAGAATGCCCCGTCGGTAACATCGTTCGAGAATGTGTTTCTGAATGGCAGGGACCTGCTCGATAGGGACTTCCACCCCCAAATCTCCCCGGGCGATCATTACCGCATCAGTGAGACCAAGAATGGCTTCGAGATCATCAACAGCTTCAGGTTTCTCGATTTTTGCCACGACGCGAATCGGGGCTTCGCCGATAAGTTTGCGCAATTCAACCAGATCGTTGCCTGATCGGACGAAAGATAGAGCAACAAAATCGAGTTTTTGCTCGATGATGAAACGCAAATCGGCCTTGTCTTTCTCAGTGATGGTTTCCACGGAAAGCTTTATCCCGGGAATGTTCATTCCTTTATTATCTTTCAGAGTGCCTCCTTGGGTAACGATAAATGAAACCCAATCTGGCCCCTTTCCGATGGCTTTCAGGGCGATGTTTCCATCATCAAGAAAAATGGTGCTGTCGATTACCACATCCTTTACCAGATACTGGTAAGAAGTGCTAACGTGCTTTTCACCGCCAATGACCCCTTGATCCTGGGAGAGGGTGAATGTCTGCCCTTCCTTCAGAACGACCGATCCGTTTGCGAATTTGCCCACGCGGATCTTAGGGCCGCAAAGATCACCAAGGATGCCGATATGGCGGTTCAATTTCTTCGTAGCTTCGTGGATCAGATTAATCAGGGCAGCATGAACCTCATGGGTGCCATGGGAAAAATTCAGGCGAAAGACATTAGCACCGTTGTCAATCAGTTCGCAGATGGTTTCCATGGTGTTGGATGTAGGCCCCAACGTTGCAACGATCTTAGTGCGTTTTCCCATACATAATCTCCTTTGATTTACCCCCGGATCACAACGGGTGAGTATCCTCTGATGAAAGGCTTCAAAATAAAACAGAAATTAATCTTTTCGGCTTCAAAATATCATTTTTAAACGCGTAATTCAAACATTCCGATTTTGCAATCTTCTTTACAATCATGCATGATTCTTTAGTGTGATTTTGGGGAGCACTGTAGTATAATCCATTTTCAAGGGAAACGACTGAATCGATAGATCTCAGGGGAAAAAATGATTCGAGATAGTATTAAAATTAACGACAAATACGAATTTGAAATCAAAGTCGGCTACGATTTACATGAAAAAAATCAAAAAATTTCCTATGACATCGACGCCTATTTTTTTATCCCAACCAGCTGGGGTATCAATAAGGAAACTTACTCCAAAGCTGATTTTTATGATGATATGCAAGTATGTCTCAGGTTTGAAACGCCTTCGTTTTTACTTGATGATTTCGCTCATTCCGATCATGAGATCTACGGGTTTTTATCAACCGCCATGGAGACCATGATAAAAAGCCGAACTATTGAAAATATCCAGAAATACGAAAACCAGCTTAAGATGTTTTGTTGTATTTTTCGAGCAGCCCTGAGCGACTATGTTAGTTTCATCGATACCAGAAAAAATTTACAGGATGAAGAGATTGCGATCCCCAAATTCTTTAAGGGGGTGAAGGCTGTTGCACAGAATTTTCGAGCCATGAGGAAAATCATCACGATTCCAACCTTCGACGAAAAGCTGTTTTCCCTCTATCTATTCGCGGATGAATATATCAGCCTGCTGATTGAAAAATATTCCTTCGAAATCATCCAGAGTTTAGAGACGCACCAAATGAAGAAAAGGACTCTGCTGGAGCCTTTGGAAGAATTAGTCAGGTCTGAAAACTCCTATAGGGTTGAAAATAAATATCCTTCGGTCATTCGAGCGGATGAAAGCAATGAAGTATTTCTTTATCGTGGCAGCGTCCTGAAAAAATATATGAGAAGCATTCTGAATCTGAATGTTGAAAGGCAGATGGAAGATAAAATCATCGAGCATTTCCTTTTTGCAATTGCCGCAGGCATTTCAATGGTGGTTGCAACGGCGATAGCTTTTTATTCCCAGATTCAGCTGGGCAACCTTACTTTTTCTCTTTTTGTGGCCTTGGTAATTAGCTATATGATGAAGGACCGAATAAAAGAGCTGGCCAAGCAGTTTTTCGCCAGTCAGCTCAGGAAATACTTGTACGATCACAAGGAAAAAATTCTCTATAGCCCAACCCAGGTTATAGGAGTCTGCACGGAAACGGTCGATTTTTGCAACACGAAATCAGTCCCTGATAAGATTCATAAAATCAGGAATGGAGACCATTTTTCCGAGATCGAAAGCGGGTGGGTGGGTCAGCATATAATCAGATATAAAAGGAGCATCGAGTTGTTTTCCCAGAAAATAACCGAAACCTTTCATAACTATCGGGTAAAGACGGTGAACGACATCATTAAATTCAACGTGTCCAAATTTCTCGCCAAAATGGACGATCCGCAAAGAATCCTTTTTTACCTTGCCGAAGGCGGGGTGAAAAGCTTTTCCTCCGAGCGGGCTTA
>JACPTH010000002.1:0-5432 GCA_016192885.1 bacterium
CGGTTTCCGTTTCATCTGCCCCGTCCGGTAGAGGCTCCCCTTTTAAAATAAACCTTGAAAGGTGGGATGAAGCGGTAAATTTGGCAAAAAAAGAAGGAATGCTAGTTTTGGATTGTACTTCCCATAACGGGTTTATTAGCGCTTCCTATTATGATGTTTCCGACCCCGAGAAACCCGAAAAATGCACGGGTGGGTTCCCAGGAAGACCATGGAAGGGTGAAAAAGATAAAATTATGGCTCCGTCTTCCCTAAGATCGCCCGCTGAAACCTATTCGGTGGGTGACCATTCCTATCAATTCAATGGGCGCGGTGGCCTTAGTTGGAGTATTCCGTATGTGACCGGAGTATTAGCGCTTGGGTGGCAAATTGCTCCGGATTTCTCGGGTGAAAAAATGCGTGAACTTCTGTTTCAGTCGGCGTACAAGAATTCAGAAGGGAACCAATTTATCAATCCGCCTGAATTCATTAGAATGGTGCAAAGTGAAAAGGATGGAAAAAAGTAAGAGGAATCATTGGTCCAAAGGCTTGGGAAAATCCGGTGGGATGGGAATTCTTCGAATTGCACCTTCAACCCTGAAGAATGCTTATTGAAGGGTAGTTCTTGGCTTGATATTTTCCTATGTCACTTAGTATTGTAGAGAAATAAAATGGATCAGTTTATTCGTCCAAAAGATTTATTTGATTTCGTTGAGAATTCTAGCAAACCGGAATTTCAGCCATTGGCCGATCGGGTTCGCCCCATCACTTTTGATGAAATTCTTGGACAATCTCATATTCTCGAAGTTGGAAAACCCCTTAGGTTGTTGTTTGAAGCAGGAAAGTGCCCTTCCCTGATTTTTTGGGGGCCTCCAGGATGCGGGAAAACAACTCTTGCCAGAATTTTATCCGGCAAAACTAATGCTGAATTTGTACAAATCTCGGCCGTAAATTCGGGAATAAGAGATTTGAACCATGTGTTCGATGAAGCCCGAATTCGCCGAACCCATCATGGCCGAAAGACCTTGCTTTTCATAGATGAAATTCACCGTTTTAATAAGGCTCAACAGGATGCTCTCTTGCCCCAGGTGGAAACCGGCGCGATAACGCTTATCGGGGCGACAACGGAAAACCCAAGCTTTGAAGTCAATTCCGCCCTTCTTTCGCGTTGCCAAGTGGTTGTCCTTAATTCGGTCCCGGAAGATGCTCTATCGACGATTCTCAAGAATGCGATGCAACGCGACAAAGTTTTGTCGGAAAAACCGGATATTGCAGTATCTGAGGAGGTATTTTCTAGGATTTCCCAATTGGCAGCGGGTGATGCCAGAATTTCCCTAAATGTTTTGGAATCCTGTTGTCAGGTAGCCCGCCATTTCGAACCCAAATCACCCAAAATTTCCGTTGAACTGGTAAACGAGACTTTTCAAAGCAAGGCTATTCGATACGATAAGGGTGGAGAAGAGCACTACAACTTGATTTCGGCGTTGCACAAATCCATGCGTGGTTCCGATCCGGACGCGAGCATATATTGGCTTTATAGGATGATCGAAGGAGGGGAAGATTGTCGCTTTATTGTTCGCCGAATGATCCGCTTTGCCACGGAAGATGTCGGAATGGCGGATCCGTTCGCATTAACCTTGGCCATGTCGGTTTCCCAAGCATTTGATTACATTGGGCCTCCTGAGGGTCATCTTGCGCTGCTTGAACTTGCTGTTTATCTTTCGGCTTGCCCCAAAAGCAATTCCTTGTATAAAGCCGAGAAAAAGGTATTGGAAGAAATTCGTTCAGGGCGAGAACCTTCCGTCCCTTTGCATCTTCGGAATGCCCCGACTTCGCTAATGAAGGGAATGGGATATTCAAACGGCTACAAGTATCCGCATGATTTTAAATCGGGGTTTGTCCGCGAAAGATACCTTCCCGAGGAAGTATCGAACAATCGGTTCTATGACCCCAAACCCTTTGGAAAAGAAAAAATCTTTCTCGATCGGTTAAGGGAATTATGGCCCGAGCGTTTTGGTAAAAAATGAAGGCGAAAGAAAAATGCTTGATAAAAAAATTGAAAGCGGGAAGAGTTTTTTTCGCCGCGTTCTGTACCGGCTTTGGCAATTCTTTGTGGTAATGTGGCCGGAGGTTGACCCCGTCCTGAGAGGCGAGGTGCGAGACCGACTTTCCGCGCCTTGGCGGGTACTATTCGATCGCCTCCTTCCGTCAGACTTGGCTCATATTTTACGCTTGTACAATCGTATTCTCCGCG
Source organism: bacterium (assembly GCA_016192885.1). Taxonomy (GTDB): domain Bacteria; phylum Muiribacteriota; class Ozemobacteria; order Ozemobacterales; family Ozemobacteraceae; genus JACPTH01. Next base: position 2,231 of record JACPTH010000002.1, read on the forward strand.
ACCCAAATCTATCCGAAGCTGAAAGGGAAGAATTGATTTTACTTGCCATTACCCATGATTTGGGAAAGGGAATCACGAGACCAACCATGTTTGAACGAGTGGCAAAAGTTTTGTTTCCTCTTCCGCGTCGGGGCCATGCTTTTGCAGGCGCCAAGTTTCTAGGAAAGAACGGAGCATCCCCAATTCTTGTGAAAAGAATAAAGAGGCATCATGACCCCCCCGGTGACGACCGTATAATGGCTTTATTTCAAGCTTATGATGATGCTCTCTAAATTTAGTTTCACGTTTTTATTTAAAAAACTCTTTTGATTCTTCTAGATTTTCACAGGTTTCAACAACCGGAATAATTCCAGCCAATTTCAAAACCTTGGTTTTTAGCGCGTCTAACCCGCAAATTACGACCTTCCCTTTGTAATCATCCAAAATCGAAAAGGTAAGATCCATTAATTGCGCCACCCCGGGGCTTGAGATAATTGAGCATGCGGATAAATCAACGATGATATTGAATTTTTCCGCTTTGAGGATAGGTTCAGCGCGTCTTCTTAATTCATCCCCAGCTTCCTGGGCGAAGTACCCTTTTACCCCGAAAATTACCACATTTTCAAGTTCTTGAACCGTTATTTCAAATGAATCCAAACTTCTTCCCCTCCTCGTTCGAACCATGGAGCAAAAATTTGCAAAACCCTCAAAACATAAAGAGTTGTCTTAGATGAAAGTTCACGAAGAAAACGAGTATAATTGCAATTTTACGGGAAAATTATAACATTCGGAGTTTCATATTTCCATTAGGAAGATTGTTTCATTCAACCGATTTTTCAACACACGATGAGTTCAACGCGCCCTGAACCGGACGGAGCAGAAAATAAGGCTTTACCAAGGCTTACGTGGGTTGTTTTTTGCTGCGTATTTTGCGGAATCCCGTTGTTGATTTTTTTCTTCCTCTTCAAGGGGATTATCGATGAAAGAAAGATTGTCTTTCAAAGAAGGGTTGAGGATAAACTTGAACTTCTTCTCGCAAGATTCCTTCGATGGGAGAAAACCGAGGAGTTCATGGGGACGCTTTTGAGGCAATTCTCGAAAAAATTTTCTCCTTCCGGTTTTTCACCAAAATATGTCTCCAAGGTGCTTGAAAACCTGAATAAACGCTTTCCGGGGGTTTTTGATTTCATTTTTCTTAACGGATCAGGGGAGATTCTTCAGGAAATTAGTCAAAAAGGCGCCCCCAAAACAATTCTTAAAAAACTTTTCAACGCTTTGGAGAAGGCTAAACATGGAGACATGACCGCCGTTCAAAAAGATTTTAAAATGTTTTCTTCATTCATCGGTTCGATACAAAGCAGTGGAAATATAGGGTTTGAACAGCTTAAACCCTCATTTTTAAGCGATAAAAAAGCTTTCGCTTTTATTAATCCCCCGGGCCCCAATGGAATGTTTCTCGTCTTCTTAAATAGAGTGAAAAATTGGGATAACCTCGGGTTAGAGGATTGCATTCGAAGGTTTAATTCCAGAAATAAAAGTTCTAAATCTCAATTGATCGATTTGTCTAAATCAAAGGGAATTGGAAGGGAATTCTTAGGCGTCGACCCTGAAAACAACATAAAGGTTATTTCCTGGTTAATGAATGGCAGGAAAAACACCCTTTGGCTAAGTGACAGGATTTTGGGGCAGAGCCTCTTAGGTTCATCGATACGTTTGGTGGTAAAAATGGATATCCCAGAAGGAGCAAGGTTCCAAAAGAATTTAGCTGGATTGGTAATCTTGGAGACCGCCATCTTTCTTTCCTTTTCTTTTTTCGCTTGGTTGATTCAATATTGTAATTGGACAATTCTATCTAGCGTTCGAGTAAACCGAAATTGGAAGCGAAATGCAAGCTATTTTAACCCTTTTCGATAAGCAAATGCCAAAGATTCTCGGGGAAGTTCAAAAAAACCTGGAGGTTTTCCTGTATAAACCGTTGGGTAGAGGCTTAAATCCACAAGAGTTGGCGGTTCGCAGGATTGAAAAACTTATAAATAGAATTTCCCCGGACTCCGCTTGGTTGATCGACGATCAGGGAAATCTAATCGAACAATCTCGGATGAAGATTTCATCCGACACCCAAACCGCTCATAAAATTGCCAAAGCGACGTACATTGAAATTTTCAAGAATCTGAATCACTCCCCTGAAATGGATGAAAAGCAGCTTCAAAGCGCCATTGGGGAGTTTACAAATGTATTCGGAGTTGAAGTACGATCATTTTTAAACAGCCTCCTGGCAAGTTTAGGGAAAATCAGGGAAATGAAATTTGGTCAAAATAGCGGCTACCAGGGGATTTTCCCCATTCGTAACGCGGCGGGGAAAACCGTATTTTTGGCCGTTTTTGTTTTTGAAAGGGATAACCTTGCCTGGAAATACGTTCAACGGCATTTGAAGAATTTGTCGCGAGGGCTTCCGGGTTCAAAATTTTTCGCCTTTACCGATTCAAGAGCGAGGAAGAAACTTCCTGAGGTTTCCGTCTGGTGGAAAAAATTGTCCCCACTTTTGGATGAAATGTCCCAGGGGAAGCGAGTCGTAAAATTACGCTTTACGAGAACAGGGAAAACAAACCTTGTAATTGGAATCAAGGGGGAAGAGTTAGGATGCAATTTGTTTTCAATAAAAAACGATGATGAGATCCTGTTAGAAGAGGGGAAAGTTCGAAATTACTTAAAGTTGTATCTTTTCGGAATGATTTTCATCACTACAATGGTCACAGGGCTTCTTTCTCAGAAAATTCTTGCGCCTTTGGGAAACCTTCTTTTAGGTTTAAATGCTATTAACGTTAGAGATTTTAGGCATAGGATTCCGGAGGGAGAAAAAGATGAATTTGGGGCACTCATAAACACATTTAACGAAATGATAGAAGGCTTGGACGACCTGGAGGTCGCCAAAATTGTACAGGAATGCTTCTTTCCAAATTCCGAACAAGAAATTCAGGGAGTGAAAGCCTACGGCCGATGCAAACCCGCAACCCAAATCGGAGGCGATTATTTCGATTATTTTCCTATTTCTCCGACTCAGATGGGTGTCATCATCGGAGACGTTTCCGGTCATGGAGTTTCGTCCGCAATTGTCATGTCCATGGCGAAAGCGGTTCTGTCCCACCCGGCAACCGGTTCGAATCCGGCCGGAATCATGAGCTTGCTTAATCAGATGTTTTGGAAGTGCTTAAAACGGAAAAAA
>JACPTH010000002.1:5461-5929 GCA_016192885.1 bacterium
AAAAAAATCATGACCTGCTGGATCGCGGTAATCGATTCCGAAAAACAATTAATGACCCTATCCAATGGGGGGCATAACGAAGCTTTTTTAGTTAGATCCGGCAAGACGCTGGTTTTAGAATTCCCCGGACCGGTCGTAGGAGTAGGCCCGAGGGGGAAATACGAGAATGTTGAGTTTCAGATTTTTCCCGGAGATATTCTCATACTCTACACCGACGGTTTAATTGAGGCTATCGCCAAGGACGGAAACATGATCGGCTCCGAGCGTTTGCAAAATGCGCTTCCTTTAATCGTAAAAGAGACCCCTCGCGAAACTGAAAATGAAATCCGCGCTTGGCACCAAAAATTGGCTCAGGTGGGACCACAAGCGGATGACATAACCATTTTAGCGGTTCAATTGGCGACTTTTTCTAAGTACAAAAAAAAACAAAAAAAGGAGGCAATAAACTGCATTTGTAAAATCTCCCCT
>JACPTH010000466.1 GCA_016192885.1 bacterium
CCCGATAGATGCTCCCGACTGAATGCATTGAATCACGTTTAAAGCCCGTAAGTCAAGATGCCACTTTTTTCCCTTTGAGGAACAAGCTGAGAAACTTTGATCGTCGGTAATTATCTGATGCATTACTTCCTCCCCCAATTCGAGGCAGCATTGTCCAATGCAGGGACCCATAAAAATGTTTAAATCTCCGGCGGATTCTCCGAATTTTTCCGTTAGATGATTTACGATTTTTCCGGAGATACCCAACCTGCTATTTTTCCAACTTGCATGGACAGCTCCAAGAACCTTTTTTCCGGCGATTAGAACCGGGAGACAATCCGCGGAGAAAACTCCAATCGGGAACCTATGTTCCGAAACGGTAATGGCGTCAGCGCTTCCCTGATTTCCCGGGGCCGTGCCCGGAGAAACATCGACAATGCAATCTTTGTGAGTTTGGGAGAGGAAAAATGGTAGATAAGATTGAAGACCAAGTTTGGTCGTTAAAGTTATCCAATTCTCGAAAGTGGAAGGTCTTGAAACATCAAAAAAACTTAAGTCTCCGCTTGTTCGATCAGAAAAGATTGCTAGAACATTAGCTTTTCTGAAAACATGCATGATTAAGAATCCATTTTAAGCGATTGAATCATTCGATTCGCAAGATCGGTGACGGCATCTTTTTTTCCAGGCAAATCCTTCATTTTCTGAAGAACATGAATCGCATCTTCAATTCTTCCTTTCTTTGAATACAAGGACCCAAGAACAATGTATGCTTCTTTAATCCCTCGGTCAAGGGCGATTGCTCGTTTGCTTTCCTCGTATGCTTCTTTGAGGCGGCCTTGGTTATAGTGAAGTAAGGCAAGGTCTTTATACGCTTCCGCATATTCAGGCCTTATTCGAATCGACTTTTTTATTTCGTTCTCCGCCATGTCGTACTGGCCGGAGCGAAAAAAATCCTTTCCCATCGCTAGGTGGGTTTCTGCTGATTCCTTGCTTTTCCCTTCCAACTGTTCGCGTACCTTAAGAAGAAGATTTTTGGCTTGCCTAGCGATTGGAGCCGCCCCGGCTGCTACCACGATTTTTTCCAGCTCTTGTGCCGCTTCTAGTACTAGACCGCGATCTAAATATGAGTGGCATAGCGCATAACGCCTTTGAAGGTTTCGCTCCTCGTCGATTGTGAGTTCCGGCTTGTCAAATGAGTTTGAAATGGAAGTCTGTTTTTCGATATCCGAGAAAGCTTGTGGGCGTTTTTTTGAAGGCGGGGAAAGCGGGATTTC
>JACPTH010000461.1 GCA_016192885.1 bacterium
CAAGGATTGCGCCAAAGAAATGTTTTCCAAATCGAATTCGGAAAATTTTGCCTTTCCAATAGTTACCCTGAGAACCATAAGAGCTAGAGAGGCGGCCATCGCTCCGGACATAGCGGAAACCGACCCGCCACCCGGGGTAACATTCTCCGAGGCTACTGCTTGGCAAAAATCTTTCACGGACAATCTAATTAGGCACTTCATCGAATGTCTCCTTACTTCTTTGATTAATCAAACTCAATTGAAACCCCAAGCGCCTTGGCTTCATCGAGGGCAAGATGGGTTATTATGCTTCCTTTTGGAACCTTCAAGGGTAAAACTGCCGAGTGAGCGGATAGGACGTCATCTCGCGTGATGACAACTTTGCCTTCAGTGGATGGAAGGTTATTCAATGACCTTCGATTTCTAATAATTTTTTGCAAAGAGGAATCAAATGAATCGAAAAAAAAGGGGATTATTGTTCCGCCTGAAACGGTTTCAAGATATCTTCTATAAATTTTGAAAAAATGAGGGTTTATTGGCGAGTCATCTTTAGGAACCTCGGAAATTTCTAGGAGAATGGGTATTCCGGCGGCTGCGGCCGAAAACATGATTCTGCCGGGAGCAGAATCTCGAATTCCAAGAGAAAATTTGGCGAGCGAATTTAAGCTAAGAGGGCAGACTATGACTAACTGAAAAACTTCCAGCCGGTTCAAAAGAGAATCGGATTCATCCGGAAAGTGAACCGGACATTTTAATGCCCATTGCCGAAATTTTAACGTTTTTTCAATTGAAGATGAGATTACCATTTCCAAGTTGGAAAAATAAGGATGGTTAAAGAAAAACTCAAGCGGAGGAAATATACCGCTTTCGGGATAACAACAAATTAGGAGAGGTTTAAGAATTATCTTTGAAGATTCTGATGAAATCGACATTGCGTTAAAGAATACATTCCTCGTGAGTTAAAGTCAACGACCGAACCGATCCAATCCCCAAACTCTATTGTCCGATCTGAATTTGGACTTTGGAATGCGAAAAAAAGAATCTTGAAGCCACTTAATCTCTAAGGTTTCGGACCATGAGCAGTATCTCGGTTGCTTTTTCAGTCTCTTTTTCGCTTTCGGTTGATTTTACTTCAAACCCAAGACTTTTGTACAATCCGTAGCTCCCGCGATAACTTCGAGATTCATCCCAATGTCGGGTTGGATAAGCTTCTATCCGCTCAGCTCCTGAATTACGGGCTAATTCGATTACCGCATTAATTATACATTTCGGGTAGCCCTTACCTCGGAAACCAGCTTTAATTGCGATACAACCAACCGACCAGGCGGATTCTGAAAAACCGGTTAAACGGCTTGCTAATTTTTCTTTCAACCAAAAACGTCATCACGAGTTCTAAAATAATTGGGTTTTGACGGATCTTTGCACCTTTGAACCCAGGTTTCGTCGAAGTTGGTCCAGACGGCACAGTAACAACCCCCGAAATCAGGGGAATCCATTAAAGTCTTAAATGTTTCAAGCGAGGATGAATCTAATTGTGATAAAGAAGCTTGCATAGTTATGGTTTCGCGAAAGTTAACCAAGCCGACAGGAAAAATCATATCACGTTTCGTAGTTTCGAACCATTATGCATAAAAAATAAACAAAAAAACTCATGAAAAATTCGATGAATCCGTGTAAAATAAAGCTAATAGCATTAACAGCGAAGTGATGTGGAATGAAGGTTACAAATGCGTAAGATGGTTCCAAAAAATTGGTTGGGTGA
>JACPTH010000462.1 GCA_016192885.1 bacterium
CGTCTACAACCGCTCTTAAGCCTGATCCGCAAACCATGTTAACAGTCATGGCAGGAACGTGGATGGGAATGCCCGCCAAAAGAGCCGCTTGCCTGGCCACATTCTGGCCTAATCCGGCTTGAAGTACGTTTCCCAAAATCACTTCATCAATGTTTTCGGGTTTGATTTTTATCCTAGAAAGCGCTTCTTTAATGACAATACTTCCCAGCTTCGCAGCGGAAAATTCCGTTAAACTTCCCATGAAGGAACCGATCGGGGTTCTAACGCCCCCAGCTAGCACAACTTTATTCATTTGTTTTCTCCTCCAAATTTACATGTACTGTCCGCCGTTAATGGCTAACACATGGCCTGTGATATAGGCCGCTCCCGGGGAACACAAAAAAACCACGCATGCGGCCACTTCCTCAGGTTTTGCGAAGCGGCCCATCGGAATTTGGGTGTAGATTTTCTCTTTGACTTCGGAAGGGATTGCCATTACCATTTCGGTTTCGGTAAAACCGGGGGCTACGACGTTTACAGTAATCCCTTTTTTCGCATATTCACGCGCAATGGTTTTTGAAAACGCAATGAGACCTCCTTTGGAGGCTGCGTAGTTAGCCTGGCCGAAATTACCCATTTGCCCGACTATGGATGCGATGTTTACCACTCGACCGCTTCCTCGTTCAACCATTCCGTCGATAAAAGACTTGGTACAATAATAAGCCCCGTCTAAATTGACCGAGAGAACTTCCCTCCACATTTTTTCTTCCATTTTGGAAAAGGATTTATCGCGGGTAATTCCGGAATTGTTAACTAGAATATCTATCATCTTAAACCTTGTGAGAACTTCCTTTTTCATTTCCTCAACTTGGTCCGGAAAAGCTACGTTGGCCTTTGCGGTCATCGCCACTCGGCCCTTGCTTCGAATAAGACCTGCTACCTCTTCCGCGGCCTTTTCGCTTGATGAATAATTCACAATGATGTTCGCGCCTGCATCGGCCAAAGCCAACGCGATGGATCGTCCGATTCCTCGCGCTCCCCCGGTTACCAAAGCCAAAAAACAACCTGATTAAACTTTCAATCAAGTAACTCGCAAAACAATTTGAAGACTTGATAATGGTATCAGGATCAACCCTCATCTGCAAATTTTTAACAATTTTAAAAACCTGCAATCACAAATGGGCGTCAAGCCATGCGCAAACTTTGGGCCATAAGACTTTCATTGCCCCCGAACCGACCGAAAGCCCTATGTGTCCGCTTGGAAAAGTAATGATTTCCTTGTCCGTGCTCGAAACATAGTTATTAAATGGTGCGCTTGATTCCGGCGGAACCAGGAAATCTTTTTCAGCGATGAGATTCAGTACAGGGCAATAAATGTCCTGTAATTTTACGGGTCGGTTTGCCATTCTCAATTCGCCCTTTACGAGTCGGTTCTCCTGGAAAAGGAATTTAATGAACTCGCGGTAGGCCTCACCCGCAACGGGAATGTTGTCATTTACCCATGCTTCCATGGCTAGGAAATTTTCCAGAAATCGGTCGTCTTCAACGTTTTCATAGAAATTAATGTATTTTGTAAAAAAGTTTTGAACAGGTTTTAACAGGAGAAAGGACCACTGCAAAAAATCAGCCGGGCAATTACCAAAGGTATCAATAAACTTATCAACGTCAAAAACCTTTTTGTCCGACCAAAGATACAAAAGGCCTTCTCGGCTGCTAAATTCAATCGGAGCGGCCATGAGAATTAGGTTTTTTATGTCGCTTTGGTGGAGTGAGGTGTACATTGCCCCCATGGTCCCTCCCATGCAATAACCTATCATGGTAACTTGATCGCACCCTGACTCCCTTTTTACCGTTTCTACGCAGCGTTTTACATACTTCTCAAGATAATCGGTAAGCGAAATGTTTCGGTCAAAATCGCTTGGGACTCCCCAATCAATTAAATAGGTGTCAAAACCATGCCCTACCAGGGTTTGTATTACGCTTCTCCCTGATTGAAGGTCTAGTATATAGGGCCGATTTACAAGGGCATAAACGATTAAAATTGGCGGTTTTTTCACGTCCTTTGCGGTGGGGAGATAATGGAGCAGCTTCATCTTGTTCTTCTTAAATACCACTTCATTCGGGGTCGCCCCAACTTTTACTTTCGGAAAATTGGCGAACAAATCCCTGATTTTTCCAAATTTTCGTAGATTTGATTCAGCGTCTTTAAACATGGATTCCGGGAAAAGTCCGGGAAAAAAGTTCTTGTTGCTTGTGGAAGCCGGTTCGCTCATAGCCATCATTTTTTCTCCATGTTTTCCAAGATTTGGTCGATTTTTTCTTCAAGGGAGTCGATTCGCCCGAACAACTCTTTTAAATCTTCACGTGACGGCAACTTAAGGTTTTTTAAGGAAGTCAGCATCATTTCATCAAGGTGTTTTTTAAAGAAAAGCGATGCAGTCATATCTTGTGCAAGTTTATTACAAAAAGCCGGACTCCGAAGATGCTTGTCAAGAAAATCAGCCAACGCATCCTGCCACGAGTTTAGGAACTTTTTATATGTATCCTGTTCAACACCTTCTTTACAAAGATTCATTCCTGCATTCATTACTTTCATGTTAAATTCGGCACAAGCTTCAAAAAACTTTTTCAATTCGTCAAATTGAAATCCAGGGAATTCCGTTTTTTCCTGTTCTGTTGAATTTTTTCCGGCCATTTTTTCATTTTCCTTTCTGGGAAAGTTGGTCTTTCCTCATCCTAACGAGGGTCGAAACGGAAAGTCAAGAAATTTATTTTGCGGTGCATCATAATTTTACATGGAAGGGAATTTTGAAAAAAACAGGTTAGCCCCGTTTTTTTGGTAAAATCCCAGGTGCGCCATAATTCTAATTTGCTGGGTTTATTAATATCGAGAATATTGCGTTGCATAATTTTTGAGGGAAATAACTTCCTGGTTTTAACGGAGAATTATTGAACTTCTGTCGAAACTCTGCTATCATTTTCATTGGCGTTCGGCTATAAGCGCTCAGTCTCCAGAATGCTTGGGAGTTTTTTCTTAATCAAATTGACCGTAATAATTAAAAGCATTTTTTCGGAGTGTGCACGGCGACTGACCGCGGGGCTTGAGATACGCGAATTTACTTCGCGTGTCGAAAGGGGGCGTCGTGCAACAGGCGTCGTGCAACAGGCGCGTGCCTCCTTTTATTGAATAGATACGTAAAATGCTTGATTTTTTTTCTTCCAATTCGGAGATAAATGATTTGCGTTTATGAGCCAGACTCTTTCTAGAGAAATCGAATTAGCCATTAGATCCCGCTTTCCGGTGATTTGTATACAAACCATGGAAGAAGAAAGACTCTTGGAAGTAATTCAGAAACATTGCGAAGTAACTTCCCGCCCGCTTTACCTATGGGACCACGCTGATTTTTTTCAGGTTCTCGTTGACTCGCAAACGGGCGAATCTCCCCGAGAACCGCTACCCTCAGCAAAAGATCCTCTTTCCCTTCTCGAAGTTATCGAAAAAACCTCCGGGACCGCCGTCTTTATTTTGGGCGATTTTCATCAATGCTGGCACAATCAACCAAGGGTGATCCGAAAGCTAAGAAATCTTTCGCACCGCTTAAAGTACACTCGAATCACTTTAATTCTTTCCATGCCTTGCGTTCCAATTCCCCCGGAATTGAGGGATGATATTGTAATTTTAGAGCTCCCGCCGCCTAATTTGAACGACCTTGATGAAATTCTCGCGAATTTAATGAAAACTCCTGGCGTTAAATCGCAGCTAACGCCAGAAGGTCGCCGCCGGCTTTTGAATTCCGCTTTAGGCTTGTCCGCAAGTCAAGCCCTTAGAGTCTTTTCTAAAGCGCTTGTTACCGACGGGGTTCTTGATGATCGCGATTTAGGGTTGGTCACTTCCGAGAAAAAGCAAATAATAAAAGACTCGGGAAGTTTAGAATATTACTCCGCGACTGAAACCCCCGCGGATGTAGGGGGCCTTGAAAACCTTAAGGAATGGTTACGAAGGAGGGAAGGCGGTTTTAGCTCTGAAGCAAAAGATTATGGGCTTCCATCCCCCCCGGGGCGTCGCGCTTATCGGGATTCCCGGAACCGGAAAGTCTCTTTCCGCGAAAATGATCGCCGGGCTTTGGGGGCTTCCTTTGGTGCGGCTCGATATCGGGGCTCTTTTTGGTTCATTGGTTGGGCAATCTGAAGAAAACGCCAGAAAAGCCTTGCGCCTTGCTGAAACGATTTCTCCTTGCGTCCTATGGATCGATGAAGTTGAAAAGGGATTGTCCATAGGCGGGGGCGACGGCG
>JACPTH010000463.1 GCA_016192885.1 bacterium
AATAAACTTCATTTTTTTCTTTCTTTTGTGGCCTTCAATCCAAGAGGGTTTTGCTAAGGAGCCTGTAAAAATTGGAATAATTGGAGCTTTGTCCGGACCGAAAGCCATCTATGGCCTATCACAACTCCGAGGAGTGGAACTTGCAGCTTCAGAGATAAACAATTCATCTTTCATGAAAAATAACAGGATTATTTTGATTCCAATGGACGATATGGGAGAACCAGGGAGAGTAGGGCCTTTAGTGACTAAACTCATCTACGAAAATAAGGTGATTGCGATGATTGGAAGCGTTGATTCCGGTTGTACTCATGTCATAAGCATGATGGCGGTAAAATCGCATACTCCCCATGTGACCTGTGTTGCAACCGATCCCTCCTTAACCCGAGCTGGAAACCCCTGGACATTTAGGACGCTCGCGGACGACGAAAGACAAGCAAGTGCGCTGGTGAATTATTTTGTTGGCGAGAAAAGAAAAAAGAAAATTGCCATTATCGCAGCCCAAAGCCGTTACGGGAAAATGGGGGCAAAAACGTTCTCATACTTGGCGATAAAAGCCGGGGCCGAGGTTTTTGGCCCGAATTTCCTGGACCCGGAAGTTAAATATCAAAACCCCGAACTTATCCCGGCCGTGGATAAACTTCTTCAAATGAACCCGGATGTTATCGTACTATGGACTTTGGCCAAAGACGCTCTTCACATTGCGTCTTACCTTTCCTTAAAAGGGTTTAAAGGGGATGTCGCGGGTGGAGACGGTCTGGCTTCACCTCTCTTTTTCGCATCAAAAGCTCCTTCCGTGAACGGAACCGTTATTACATGCCCTTATGACGGCTCATTTCCCTCGAAGGAAAACGATTACTTTCGAGCAAAATTTTACGAAAATTTTCAAATGGAGCCTGATTCATTTGCCGCCCACGCGTATGATACCCTATTTCTTATCGCCCAAGGGCTTTCAAAAAGCGATGGTACCAGGTCCGGTTTGCGGGATGCAATTTCCGGAACGGATGCATTTCAAGGAGTAACAGGAAAAATCCGGTTGGATAAGTCAGGAAACGACCTGCGCCCGGCCTTTCTAACTCGTTGCCAAGACGGGGTTTTGATACCGATTGAAAAGTGATTGTATAATGATTTTTTGGAGTGTCAATACTATTTAGAAATGTTCTCTTTTGCATTTGGTGTTGTTTTTTTGCTCCATTTTTTTTCTGTGTTTTTTTGCGACATCAGGCCTATTTAGCATCTTGTACTTCGCCTTGAATTCGACTTGATACTTTCAACAAAAGTCCTACCGAGACCGCGGTTGGACTCCTTTCAATACTCCAAGGGAGGAAAATCCGAAATAATGAGAAAAGAAGGAAAAAAAGATTTGAGAAAGCCATTCTTGAAGAACCCAGATGGTTCCTTCTGGAACGGTTAAGGATGTATAATCGACTGCCGGAAATCCCTTATTCCAGAGGGTATTTCCCGTAAAAACATGGAACCAAACGTCAAAGTCGTCAATTTTGCCGCATGCGGTGAATCAAACAAACCCCAGAAGAAGGCCAAAAAGGGTTGATGCAAGTAAATTTGAATTTGTTGTCATACCGCTTGAGTATATCCCAAAACTTTTCCGAATTGCTAAACTTAGTAACGGAATCAGGGAAGGCGTGAAATAATTAAAATTTTCACAAAACACTTGTACTTTAGCCGAAGTTGTGTTATCATGAATTTTATTCTTTTCTATTTCGATATTCAGGACAATTCCTTATGAAAGATTCGCAAACTCCTTCTCTTTTTCCCG
>JACPTH010000553.1 GCA_016192885.1 bacterium
TTTCAATCGCCTTTTCAACGTCCCGGCTTTCAATTGCCTCAAGGAATTTGGAATTTAAGGTTTTAATTAGGTCAAAGTCAATATCAGAAGGTATTTCAGCTTCAAATCGAATAAGAGGGATTCCCCGAAAACCGTCTTTTTTAAAGATCCGGACTTTTCCGCTCTGCGAGGCCAACCCGTTAGGAACTTCATCCCTGAGAATTATCATGGGTTCGACCTCTGAAATTCTGGCACAGGCTTCATATTTCCGGCCGCCACGAACCAGAATTTCCATTGAAAGAAGTTTTTCCTCCCTAAGTGAAATATTCGAAACGCAATCAAGCGTTTCATAATGTAAAACGGTTGGGGTTGTGGCCGGATTTAAATTTACACTTAAACCTTCAAGCTCGCAAAACGACCCGCCAATTATGAATCCAGAAATTAAGGTGCCGCTTCCAACCCCAAGGTTGTATTCGACCGGAACTTCAATTTGAGGGAAAACAACAAAAGCGGGGAAAAAGAGAAATAACAATACAGAAAATTGCTTTTTCATAAATTTTCACGGAGTGCGGATAAGGATTTTACAATGGAAACCAATTTCGGTGGATATGAAAACACTTTTTCTTCAACGGGTCAAGATATAAATGTTGCCATTATCGCTTTTCTAGTTTAAATTGAAATCATCCGACTTTTAGTTCATTAATTGCAAGTTTTAAGAAATCCCAACGTCTACTGGTATCGTATGTTTTTTTATGAAAATTTTCAGGTGAAAAAATGGCCTTGATTGAGCAATTTGTAAGTTTTGGAATTACACTGGTAAACATGGCTTTACATCTTGATAAGCATCTTCTTGAGTTGGTTGGTTCCTACGGCTTATGGGTGTATTTGATTTTATTCTTAATCGTTTTCGCGGAAACCGGATTAGTTGCAACCCCATTTTTACCCGGGGATTCCCTGCTATTTGCATCCGGAGCGATTGCCGCAACAGGGGGGCTTAATCCGCATCTCATTGCCGTGATTTTAATTCTTGCGGCATTCATTGGAGATACGGTAAATTATTGGGCAGGAAATTTTTTTGGGGAAAAAATTTTTTCTCGCGAAAAATCTTGGTTTTTTAACCCGGAACACCTGATTAAGACAAAAAAATTCTATGAAAAACATGGCGGAAAAACAATAATCATCGCGAGATTTGTTCCAATTATTAGAACTTTTGCGCCTTTTGTTGCGGGAATAGGGAAAATGTCATATTCTCGGTTCATATCCTATAACGTCATCGGGGCAGTTTTGTGGGTAGTAACAATCTTGTATACCGGCTACTTTTTTGGAAACCTGCCCTTTGTAAAGGAACATTTCAGCCTTGTTATTTTCGCAATAATCATAATTTCAATACTTCCTGCGGTAATAGAATACCTTAGGCACGTTAATGAGAAAGAAGAGGAAGAATCCATTGTACAACTTCCCTTAATTTCCGACTCAGGGAAAACCGCGAAAGAAAGCGACTTTCAAGAGTAAAAAAGAGATTTTTTCCCCATGGACCAACTCGAATCATCGTCAAATTTCTTAGTCTACTTAAAAACTACTTGGGTCTGGCCGGGTGTTGTTGAGGTTGGGCAATTTTTAGGAACCCACCTGATTTCCGGAATGATCCCAGCTTTCCTGATCGCGGGCGCAATCGCGGTGCTAATCGATAAAGAGCGAATTACTAGATACTTCGGCCCCAAGGCAAGCCCCCTAATTTCATTTCCGGTTGCCGCGCTTTCAGGGGCTATTCTTACAGTTTGTTCATGCGGAGTAATACCCATTTTCACCGGAATATTGACCAGAGGGGCAGGCGTAGGACCGGCATTTACGTTTCTATTTTCCGCTCCGGCAATCAATTTGATCGCGGTGACTTACACATTTACCTACATGGGCACGAAAGTTGCCATAGGTCGAATCATGGCGGTGATTTTATGCGCCATCGGTCTTGGAATCGTGATGAAAACTTTTTTCCCTGATAAATCTGAAATAACTAATTGCCAGGTAATGGCGGCTGAAGAAGATTCCGAACGAACCGATTTACAAACCGGATCGTTTTTTTTCCTTTTGCTATTTTTCATGCTTACATCTACGGGTTTTTTTGACCCAATCATTCAAAGCATTATTCCGGAAATTGCAGCCTCTTATTTGAACATCATTCGAGGTTAAGCTGTGGCTGAAAAAATCGTGGAGTCTATTTTGCATGATTTTTCCGAAGGTTCTCCTGGGAATTTTTCTTTCAGGGCTTCTTGCCGCGTTTTTTCCGCTGGCAAGATACATGAAATTGTTTGATGAAAACACTTTTCAGGCTAACTTGATTGTTTCATTCTTTGGGGCAATGATGTATTTTGGAACCATTGTTGGAGTTAACGTGGTTGCAACCATGACCCATTTTGGCATGCATCTAGGGCCGGCAATGTCATTCCTTTTGTCAGGCCCATCAGTAAGTTTACCTGAGATTCTTGCGCTAATCCCGATTATTGGGAGAAAAAAAGCCGTCGTATATTTCGCATTCGTGATAATTGCTACCTCCCTCTCCGGGATGATTTTTGGCTTTTTTTGTTAAAATTGAAAAGGTTAAGATTTTCGAATTTACTTGAAACTCCCTCAAAGAGTTCGCTTTTTTGAAATAGCATTCAAAGGAAACTTTTCTTTATGAAAACTTCTGTGCTTGTAACCGGGGGAGCCGGATTCATCGGTTCGCATGTGGCGAAGAACCTTTTGAATTCGGGTTTTGAGGTTACCGTGGTAGACGATCTCTCCGGCGGTTTCGTCGAAAATGTACCTACCGAATGCAAGTTCGTTCAAGGTGACGCGGGTGATGTTAACCTAATTTACGATCTGTTTAAATCGGGACGTTTCAAGCACGTTTTCCATTTGGGTGCATATGCCGCGGAGGGATTATCTCACTTTATTCGGCGTTTCAATTACTCAAACAACCTAATTTCAAGCGTTAACCTTATAAATGCAAGCATTCAATTTAACGTGGAAACATTTGTTTTTACCAGTTCGATTGCGGTTTACGGAAAAAATCAACTTCCAATGACCGAAGAGCTAACCCCGGCCCCCGAGGACCCTTACGGGATTTCAAAATTTGCCGTTGAGCTCGACTTGCGCGCAGCCTTTGAAATGTTCGGTTTGCGATACGTAATTTTTCGTCCCCATAACGTTTATGGCCCCCATCAGAATTTGGGCGACCCATATCGAAACGCGATAGGGATTTTCATGAATCAGGTTATGCAAGGAAAACCCATTACGATTTTTGGTGATGGCTCCCAAAGTCGCGCTTTCTCATACATCGACGACGTTGCCCCGATTATCGCAAGGGCGATCGAGTTCCCCTCCGCGATTGGAAAGGTTTTTAACGTGGGGGCGGACCAACCTACGACGGTAAAAAATCTGGCACTTGAGGTAATGAAAACCTTTAAAAGCGAGGTTCCGATTGAATTTCTTCCGCCAAGAAATGAAGTACAGCATGCATACGCATCTCATGAAAGAGCTCAAGAAACATTTGGACCCCTTAAAAAACCTGTACCCCTTTCTGAAGGGTTGGCTTTGATGGCGAAATGGGCAAAACTCGCGGGGGTACGCGTAGGAAAGGCATTTGAAAATATAGAGGTTGAAAAAAATCTTCCCCTCTCATGGCAAAACCTGGTTGTGAAGAAGTAAGTATCCTGTTTCCTAATTCCCATCCACTATTGTAATTTAAGCGGTTCAATATGAATGATTAAGTTTGCGAAATTCGGAAAATCCGTTCGGATCTTTTGTTCAAGCGTTTCGGAAAGTCGATGAGCTTCAATTACCGTCGTGTTTCCTGGAACTCGAGCGTGAAGATCCATGCTAAGTTGGCTCCCGATTTTGAAAATCTTTAATCCATGGCAGTTAGAAAGTGGCGGAAAGTTTTCAACTAAAATAGTTACATTCCGAACAATCTCGGGGTTTTCTTCGGTGACTTCAAGGCTCCGATGGCAAACGAACGATGAGGGCTCGATATGAGTAACAATTCTAGATATACTTTTATCCAGAACTAGAATTTTACTTTCAAGATTCGATACATTTTGATGCGCCGCTTCTAAGGTAAAGTGTCGCCCAATCTCCAAATGCAGGACGATATGTTTTTGGCTACCTTCTTCTCTAATTTCAAGGCCATGAATGTTTGAAATTCCATGATGAAAAAGGGCTAAGCGCCTGATTTGGGAGAAAAGATCGGGAATTTTGGGTTCGAATGGTTCGATGTGGATTTGAACATGACAACGCGGATGTTTCTCTTTTATCGCGCTTTCAACTTGGTGGCTAAGGCCATGGGCTTGTTCAAGGGGAAGGTCATTTTGCAGATTGATCGAAAGCTCCGCAAAACATTCTGAATTTGTTCCCCGTACTCGGATGTTTTTTACAAGA
>JACPTH010000554.1 GCA_016192885.1 bacterium
AAAAGTTATGTGTCCTATAGGAATAGCTACCCCTTGAGGATTTCCAATGGTTTTTGGATCCATTATGTCAGCCTCAAATTTTTTGAAATCCGGGGAAATGACCTTTACGGGAAATTTCTCTCCCTTGAATGCCACAACAGCTTTATAGGCTTTTTCTCCCGTAACCGATTGGTTTCGCAAATCTACTTGTACAAGCTTTGACAAATGAAACTCCGTTACCGCGTATTCTTCCCCGGCGTTCCCTTTTATTGAAAAGCCCAAGCCGTCAAAAATCGGTTCTTCCTTGATAGCGATGGACGGGATGTCACTTTCTGCAAAAGCAGGAATTGCAAACCATATTGCAAAAAGCAAACCGCAAAGTAATCGTTTCATTTTCTTTCCCCCTTCATTTTTTTTAAAGCATTCGCGCCCGGCATTATTGAGAGTATTTCCATTTTAAGCTATTTCATCAAGATGATATCAGTGTAAGTCGTTCCACCGTCTTCCGGGATAGTCACGGGACCTAGTTCGCCATAGTGAAAACCTTGGTCTAAATTAATCGCCATAAACCGTAAAGGCCACCCGGTCGGGATTCTCTGAAGCAACGCTTCCGCCATTCCATTAACCGAAATCACCTCTACCGTTTGGCCGGTTTCTCGGGCGTAAACCCGCGCTCTTGCGCCATTCGGAAAAGAAGGACTTTCTTGACTGCTTGTGCTTTGTACAATTATTCGTATGTCTCGTTCAATCGGTTTTAAATTATGGAAGTCAATATCGATTCCGGCGATAACACCCGCGGGTTGCGCGGGGTCGATTACTACTCCCGGATGTAGCGTAAGCAGGTCATATCCTCGGATTTTTGCTTTTATTGCAACGCTCTTAACCGTTGCAGGAACCCCCTTTAAATTGTAAACGGTGTTTCCGATCAATTCGGTTTCGGTTGCCACTACCTTACCGTTTGATTCCGCCCAAATTTTGAATCTCGAAAGAAAATCCGGCGTATCAAGAATGTAACCGGGAAGATTTCTAAGAACCCCTTGGATACCCATTCTTAAGGATTGAGTTTCCCTTTCCAGGGAAAATTTAAACTCATTTTCCGGAACGCCTAAATCAAATAAACCTGAAATGCGGTTTTGAAAAGCTCCCGAAAAATCGCGCCGAACAATTCTGTCGGTTGCGGTTTCAAATTCATATTCTGCAAATAAGGAACCTACCCCTGAGTTACCTTCCTCGCGGTAATTCAATTGGACCCTAATAATATCAGGGAACAGTTTTGGCTCCCCTGCGAAAAGCTTTATTGATGATGGGATCTTCAATTTTTCTGAAGCATCTTTAAAAGCCAACTCAGCCGCTTTCTCAGGAGTTAAGGGAAAAGCGATTCCCGATAGCACCCCTAAGAAGATCATCAATAAAGGTATGAATTTTACTTCTTTTGCGCTCAATTTGCATTCCTCCGTGCTTTAAGCCAGCAAACGATAGTCTAACACTTACCCCTTAATTTTACCACGCAGGGTTCTCTTTTCAAAAGCTGATAAATTTTGCTTCTTCTAAAACGTAATCTGAGTTTTTGTAAGCCTTCAGCTATCGGCGGTCGGAAGCCAGGAATTACCCATTAAAAATTTTCAACACTCATTCTCCTTCTTT
>JACPTH010000555.1 GCA_016192885.1 bacterium
ATTGTTCCCGGATCAACATTGAGGTAGGGGTCGCATTTCATAATCGTGACTTTTATATCGCGCGCCTTTAAAAGGCGTCCCAATGACGAAGCCATAATTCCTTTGCCCAGGGATGATAAAACTCCTCCGGTAACGAAAACAAAATTGTACAAAGGCTATTTTCCCCCTTCTATCAAAGCCCTAACGCGCTCAAGGTCGGAAGGAGTATCAACCCCGATTGAATCGTTTGCCGCGGGAAGAATGCGTATTGAGATGTTGTAAAACAGCGCTCGAAGCTGTTCAAGACTTTCAATTTTTTCAAGGGGGCAAGCCGGGAGAGCGACAAGGTGAAGCAAGGTTTCGCGACGGTAACCGTAAACTCCAAGATGTTTCCTTGGGAAAAAGCCTTCGCGATTCCTCGGGAACGGAATTAGGCTCCTTGAAAAGAAAAGAGCGTTGTCCTTGGAATCGGTAACGACTTTTACCACGCTAGGGTTCTGTTCATCCTCTTCTTTAAGCGGAAACGATAGGGTGGCCATTATGGTTTTAGAATAATTAAAGCTACGCACGACAATTCTCAGGTTTTCCGCTGAAATTAAAGGTTCATCGCCCTGAATGTTCACGAAAACATCGCCCATCACTTTTTTTGCTACTTGGGCCACCCTTGCCGTTCCGGAAGGAAGCTCCGGGTCGGTCATCATAGATTCGAACCCCGCTTTTTGAACTACGGCGGAAATGTCTTCATGATCGGTTGCGACGATTACCCGCTCAAATACTCCGCTTGAAAGAACCGCTTCGGCGGTACGGACAACCATGGGTTTTCCTGAAATGTCCGCGAGCATTTTATTTGGAAGACGGGTTGAGGCTATTCTAGCCGGAATCACGCCAACTACGCCTTTTAAAGAAGACTTCTCGGATGTCTTTGAAGAAGCCGCGGGAACACTTCCTGAATTTGTCGGACCTTCATTCATTAATCTTCCCCTCAAGGATGAAAGTTGTAGAATAACCCTTCAAAATTGGAACAATTCTTACTTCCCCCCCATGAGATTCAACCCAATCCGCGCCGACAACTGTTTCTTTTTGATAATCCCCGCCTTTCACAAGAATACTTGGGGAAAGTCGCCGAATTAAATCAATAGGGGTGTCTGCATCGAATGGAATTATGTAATCAACCGCGGAAAGTGCCGATAAAATCGTTGCCCTATCAAATAACTTGTAAAACGGTCGCTTCCTGCCTTTCAATTTCTTTACTGATTCATCAGCGTTCAAACCCACAATTAAAAGATCTCCCATGGATCTGCATGAATTTAGAAGCGAAATATGCCCCGGATGGATAATATCAAAACAACCATTTGTAAATACGCTTTTATAAGGCTTTACCAATGAAAAAAAGGCGTCAACACAAGATGCTTCCACCAACTTCGAGGCTGGAAGAATTTTTTTTGATTGTTCCGGAAATAGAACGGTTTCGATTCCTCTACATAAGCTATGAATAACTGCAATATGGATTTCTTGAATTCGGGGAGTTTCAAAGGAGGGGGCTTTAAGGGTGATTTCCGCAATTTTTTCAATGGGGGAAGGGTGTTGCCCGGTAAGCGCAATAGTAGACATGCCGATTTTTTTTGCGGCTTTGAGCCCAAGTTGTACATTAGTAGAATTCCCTGATGTGGAGATACCAAATGCAACGTCCCCGGGTTTACCCAAACCAATTACCTGTCTCTCAAAAACTTTATCATAGCCGTAGTCGTTGGCAATTGCCGTAAAGGAAGAAGACGCCCCGCAAAGGGAAACAGCCGGAAGAGGGGTTCTGTCAAACCCAAATCTTCCAATTACTTCCCCCACGAAATGTTCCGCATCGGAAGCGGAACCTCCGTTTCCAAAGGTAATCAATTTGTTCCCCGCCTTTAAA
>JACPTH010000003.1 GCA_016192885.1 bacterium
GGTTTTGGATGCTCCGTCTCTATCAGAGCGACACAAGGGCAAAATTGTTGTCGGAGGTTCCCTCGTTACCGCTGCCGCATTGAAAAAGGCCATTGAATTGGGCGTAAAAGGAGTTGTCGTCGGAGGATATGACGCTCAAGATTTAAAAGAGTTTTTGGGTTACGATCTAGGAGTGGCCATCACAGGAACTGAAGACAAGGGTATTACCTTGGTGGTTACCGAAGGGTTCGGTCAAATTAATATGGCAAAGAGAACCTTTGAACTTCTTTCCAGCCTTGAGGGAAAAAAAGCGTCAATAAATGGCGCAACCCAAATTCGTGCCGGAGTGATTAGACCTGAGGTGGTTATTCCGGTAGGGACTGAAAAATCAGAAGAGAAAGACGGCAAAGTTTCCATGGGTTTAAAAATCGGATCTCCGGTTCGAATTATTCGACAACCCAAATTTGGCGAAGTGGCTACGGTTATTTCACTCCCGGAGCAGCCGAGCTTGATCGATACTGAAGCAAAAGTACGAATCGTGGAAGTCCAAATTATGAGAACCGGTGAAAAATTTTCTCTTCCCCGAGCCAACATTGAGATTATTGAAGAATGACTTCGAAAATTCCAGAAATCGACACCGAATCTCTTAAACAGGAAATTAAGCAAGAACTCCTTAAACGAGAGATTCTCCTTGGCCTCGATAGTAGCGAGGATATCGATTTTGTTGAAATCGCCAAAATCCCATTAAAGCGCTGGAAGTTTATTGTAGTTTTTTCCATGGTTTGCGTGATTTGGTCCCTTTATTACGCAATAAATGCCGCCAACTTCTATAAAGCCAGGGTTTCCATTTTCTTCCATGGAAAGGTAGGAAATCCGCTGACAAACCTAATCGGAGGAAATCTTCCCTTCGGGTTGAGCCTTGGGGGAGGGGGGGGAAGCGATTACTTAATAGCTTTTTTGAAAAGTGAAACTATTGCTAATGAGCTTATTCAAAAGTTCAACTTGTCATCCAACCCGCTAATTGTTGGAAAAGCTAACCCCGCGGGTTTGAAACACGATGATATTTTAAACATACTTAAAGGTCTTGTGGATTTTTCCCGTACAAAAGAAGGCCTAACCGAAATTTCCGTGGAAACAATATCGGCTACGCTATCAGCCGATATTGCTGAAGGTTACATCGGAATTTTGCGAAAATTTGCCAAGGGCCCTGAAAAATCTAAACGAATGTTTATTGAATCTCAGCTTGAAAAATTCCGCCAAGAGCTTTCTGAAGCCGAGCAAAAGCTAAAAATATTCCAAGAAAAGAATAAAATTTTCTCAATTGACCGCCAAACGGAAGCGATCGTTCAAAATTTAGCTCGCCTTGAATCAGACAAAATTGACAGCAGTATTTCCCTCCAAATTCAGCAAAGCGTTTTGAAATCTTCCGGGAACGTTCCGGAGCTTGTGCGTTTTAGAGAAAAAGAACTCTCCGAATTGGCAAAACAGCATGGAATTGAGTCGGCCCTTGCAAGCGAAGAGAAAAAATTGAACGAATACCCCGCTTTGATTCTTGAGAATGCCCACTTATTAAGAGAAAGAATTGTAAAAGAGAAGGTTTTTTCCCTTTTGAACGAACAATTGGAAACCGCGAAAATTGCTGAAGCGGAAGAAGGAAGCCAGTTTGAGGTGATCGATCACGCCAGGCCTCCGGATTATAGATCCAGACCGAAGCGATCAAAGATGGTGATTCTTTTCTCCTCCGTAGGGTTCATTTTCTCCATCTTTCTCGCGTTCATTTTGGAATATTGGGAAAAAAAGAAAAATAGTTGATTTCAGGCTAGTTAGTACAGCATTTTTCCCGGATTTAAAATTCCGTTTGGGTCGAAGTCTTTTTTTATCGCGCGCATTAGATCGTAACTTACAGAGTCAACATTACCGGGGAGAAACCGTTTTTTTACCGTTCCTACCCCATGTTCACCTGAAATAGCGCCGTGAACTTCGTTTACAAGCGAAGCGATATTCGTAAGCGCAAGATTAACCCGAAATTGGTCGTCGGGGTTTTTTCCGTCATACATGATGTTTACATGAATGTTTCCATCTCCGATGTGCCCGAAATTAATCAAGTTAATCCGGTTTTTATCCGCGATCTCCCGCAAACCCCGAATAACCGCAGGAATGGATTTTCTCGGAACGGAAATATCCTCATTCGCTTTTTTGTTCCCAAAAGCCCTTAAAGCCGGGCTGGTTTTGCGCCGAATATCCCAAAACGCCTCCTGCTCGTAATGCTCAATGGCAATACGTATTTCTTTCGCGGAAACTTTTAGGGAATCTTCAATCCGCCGTTTTAGAAAGGGAATTTCATCCGATCGACCGTCGGCTTCAATTAGAAGAAGAGCTTGATAATTTAAGGGCAACCCAAATTTTCCGTGCCGTTCAACCGCCCGAACCGAAAATTCATCCATGAACTCCATGGATGACGGTTGAATTCCTTTG
The DNA here is from genome assembly GCA_016192885.1 of bacterium. Taxonomy (GTDB): domain Bacteria; phylum Muiribacteriota; class Ozemobacteria; order Ozemobacterales; family Ozemobacteraceae; genus JACPTH01. The sequence goes on from JACPTH010000003.1 coordinate 2,455, forward strand.
TGAAGAAGGGTGTTTACCATCCCAGTCGCTTCATTGAAATCATCGAAAAAAGCGATGAAAAGAATGCGATCCTCGGGTTTGGGACGCAATTTCAGCAAGATACTTGAGAAAACTCCCAAAGTACCTTCGCTCCCAATGAGAATATGCCTAAGGTCATACCCTGAGCGATTTTTCAAAACTCCTTTGCCTACATGAAAAGGCTTTCCGTCACCGGTGAAACCATCTATTGCAAGCACATAATCGCGGGTCAAACCGTATTTTAGACACCTTGGCCCACCCGCGTTTTCAGCCACATTTCCCCCGAGGGTACAGGTTTTCAACGATGCGGGGTCGGGAGGGTAAAAAAAGCCCTTTTGTTCGACATATTCCTGGAATTGAAAAGTTACAAGTCCGGGTTGAACTTTTGCGACCATGTCATCTTCGTCAAGTTCAAGTATCTTGTTCATTCCCAAAAAATCAATGACAACCGAAGGCGAGCAAAGCTTGCCTCCTTTGTTTAAAGGAAGCGCTCCTCCTGAAAAGCCGGTCCCGGCTCCCCGAGGAACCAATGGAATAAAATTTGCGTTGGCTGATCGAATAATTTGCTGTAGGTCAAATTCATTGCGCGGTCTAACGACCCCCGCGGGAAGGTGAAACTCGTTAGTCGCATCGTAAGAATGCAAAGTGTTGTTGATGGGGTCCTCAGAGAAACAAGCGGAATCAATTTCGGTCTTGAATTTTGCGAAATCGGCTTTCATGGCATGCCTACCCTCAATTTACCCATTAATTTATCACTTTTTCTCTTTTTTGGAAAGAGGATTACGGCGAAAACAGCAATTCTCGGTCAACCCATCTTTTTCACCTCCGGTACGATTTTAATGCACTTGGCATCGCGCCTAACCTTTGCTCAA
>JACPTH010000556.1 GCA_016192885.1 bacterium
CCGGGGGTTTTAGGAATCATTCTTTTTTTACTTAAACGGCCGCACGACAAAAAAAAACTAGTAATTTACGACGAATATTCGCCCGAATTCGGTTGGAAGAATTTGAAAAAAGTTGAATCGTTGCTTTTTGCGGAACCCACCGGCTTAGCCAAAGCTCGCTTGGACAAAAAGACTCTTTCACTTTTTAAAAATATGGAAAAGGTTTCGCAACCGTTGGGAAAGATTGCGAACATCGGGGTTGGGATTCAAGAGTCACTTGTTCGCGGGGAAAGAATTTCCCGTTTCGTTGTAGGGAATGCTGAAAATTCAAACCATGTTCCCGTTCTTCGGGGTCGGGAGATTTCCAAATTTTTTATAAAATGGGAGGGCAAATATATTAATTATGGGCCACATTTAGCTTACCGCGGTTCTCCTGAAGTTTTCCAAGGGGAAAAGATATTGTATCAAAATATTCGGAATGAAACTTTGCCAACTAGGTTGGTTGCCGCGTTAGATAAAAAGTCCTTTTTCCCGAAAAACTCTCTTTCAATAATTTGGAACCCAAAGCCTCCATTCTCGCTTCTCTATTTATTGGGGTTGCTAAACTGCCGTTTGGTTAACTCCTGGTTCAAATGTCATTACCAAAGTTTTCATGTGACGGTTACTCAGGTCCGCACTATCCCAATCCCCACCGGAACTCCGGAAACAAGAAGGATTCTCGAATCCTTAGTCGAGGAAATCTTGAGCCAAGACCCGAAGGAATTAATCTTCGGAGAGTTGTTGGACAGCTTGGAAAGAGCTGTAGTTAGCTGTTATTTTCCGGGGGGTAGGGTTAGAAACTCTGATTTGATAAAATCAAGCTGAGATAAAACCAATAGTAGATAAAATGGATTGTTTCCGCGATAAACGATGACCGAGTCCAAGCGCCAAAACAAGTTAGCATATTGGGTCATTTTGTGGGTTATTTTCGGCTTTTTTCCCATCTGCCTTGCATACGTGGGACTTGAAACATTTCTTTCCCTTAACTCAAAGAATCAATTGGACAAGCTAGAGATAGACTTGCGAGGGTCACTGAATGTTTTGGGTCGAACCGCCAAAAAAGAGTCGTTTCTTTATCGTCTTTTAGAAAAAGAAAGCTCTCTTTTGGAAATGAGTTCCGATCTTCCGAAAGATGCCTCCAAACTTTGCGAGCGTTTGAACAAGCGCTATCCTGGGCTTTTTTCCGCGCTTATCATGGATTCCTCGGGGAAATTTTTGACCGGCAAAGAATCGCCCGAAAGGCTCGAACTAATCAAATCTCTTTTTAATTTAACTAGAGAAATTCGAGAAAATGGAAATTTTGAAAAGTTGGCGTCACTTTTTAGGGAAAAAGGTGAGGAGTTGAAAGCAATTCTTGGGGAGAAAATCACGTTTTCTAAGTTTATTTTACAACCGTTTTATCAAGAAGTTACCAGAGTCTCAGATGTCGAAGAAAAGGCATTTTTCTTTCATCATTGCTCAAATGAAATGATTTTTTTATGCAGGATTCGCGACACAACGCTGACTGAAAAGGAAATGCTTGGAGATACTCTTGAAACATTTAACAAAGATAACCCTGGCTTGGAATTCGGCCTAATGAACGAGAGCGAAAAAAATACGACAAAACTGGCCGAGTTAAGTTTTCTTGAATCCTGCCGAGATGAATACAAAAAAACATTCAAGACCGCCTATTTCTTGGAAGGGCAATTGTTACTCTTCAAGCCGCTCGATACCAGTCGACTCCTTTGGGGCTTCGGAAAATTTTCGCGTGGATGGGCTCTACAAACGCTTAGGGGTTGTTTTTTGGTTTTCGGCCTTTTTTTTCTTCTTGCAACCGGGATCCCAAGTTACAAAATCTTGGTGTCGGAACAATCCCATTTTTTCTCAATTCGTTGGAAACTCGTTGCCTTGCTGACCTTTTCTTCCGGAATTCCTCTTTTGGTTTTATGGTTCACGGGAATTGAGTATTTTTTCGAAAAACAGCGAAATCTGACTTCCCAAGTTTCTCAGGATCTAATTTACCAACTGCGATCGATCGATGAAAATGTAAACTCTATCAATATGCGAAATCTTTTTCGACTTCGGGATATCCTTGCAGGATTCAATGGATCTGGCGAAGTTCCCGTA
>JACPTH010000557.1 GCA_016192885.1 bacterium
GAAATATAGTTCGTGAATTCCGGCGGTGGTTCCTGAGAATTCAGGCGATCCTGAATTTGCGTTGTATTCCGGGCTATGCTTGCCCTTGAAAAAGGGCTTGAAGTATACTCCAACCGTTCCGGCACTTTTTGCTGTAAGCGAAAAGTCGATCACCATTTTGCAGGAACCCGGGGTTCCCGGTTTGGGATAATCTTCCATTCGCAGGCCCGTAATTTTCACCTCGTCCCCGTTCCCATTGGACACGGTGATCGGGAGAAAAATAGAAGATGTGACCGGATTTTTTGCGAATACTCCGCATACCGGAAAGAAGAGGAAAAGAAGCCACAACAACAATCTCACCCTCGAAACGATCGAAAACATTATCGTTTCATCCTCCATTTTTTTGGACAGAAATTTCCTTTTTTCATATCAAGGGTATACTCCTCATTTTTTCGAGTCAAGGATATTCTTTCGCCAAATTTTGAGGAATACCGCCTGGACAATCGGAGATTTAGGACGAAGAATGATTGTTTCCGATTCGTAAAAGTGATACAATTTCAAGCTTGGAAAACCTAATCGAAAAACCCAAACTTTCACAAACAGGCGATACAAACCAGTTTGCCGTAACCCCATGGTGGTATTTCAGCCTCGCCATATTGTCCGCCATTCCACTGCTAGTTTCAAACGAAATTTGTTCTGAAATCGAAAATAAGCGATACTCATGGGGGCTTCTTCCTTTTGATCTATTCACTCTCAAGAATTTGCATCAATTTGGAACCATTATTGTCACGATTCTATTCCTTGTCTTTGTTTTGTCATTTGTTCTGAAAGAAATTAGACGGAGCGCATATGCAAAACCCGTAACTATGGCAACGTTTTTGTTTTGGATTTTTTATGCCAGTTGGGCCAGCTTGGTATTGGTTCTTCGCTTTCAATGAGGTCAAGTTGTTCCGATTCGATTCCTAGACATATCCTAGAAATATTCCTATAATGAGAAAAATCCGTTCCATTTCAAAGAAATGGGGGTTCTTCTAATGTCTTTCCTTTCAAAAATAAGCTCAAATCCAAACCTTACGGTTAACAAAACCTTTGAGAAAAATCTAGTTCTTGGAGCTTGTTTTTTCCTTTTTCTTTGTACAGTTTTCTGCAATAGGTTATTTGCCGGAGAATTTTCTTTTTTTTACGAGCGGGCTTTCCAAGACTCTTATGGAAATGACATTGCCTTCCAAACCCAAAAAATTGATTCGATCGAAGATATTCCTGAAGGCAGCCCGTGGCGAACTTATCTTTCCCAAATGGTCGGTTCAAAGACATTGTTTTCTTATGCCAAAGACTTGTCCCCATTGCTTTCTCAACCCATGCAGGTAACCGTTAGCGACAGGAATTTAGTTTCATCTTCAAGCAAAGACCCGACAGGCTATAAAATCGATCTGTACAAGAGCGTCACGCAGTATTCCTCCGAATCAAGCAGGAAATTCGTTTTTTTACATGAGCTTGGACACGTTGCAATGCTAAACGGGTATCCCGCTTCATACAATTTTTCAGGGTTGAGTTACGGTCCCGATGGCGCCCATTACCTGGACGAAATTCTTCCAAACGCTAATACCGCTTGGGTGGAAGGGTGGGCAAACGGTTTTGCGGCATTGAAAAACGATGGGAAAGTTTTTTCTCTTGATCTAAAAAGTGAAACGGTACTTGCTTTCTTGAAAGTGAAATCCTACGAGGAGATGACCCGAAATGAGCTCTTTGTAGGGAAAATGCTTTTCGACATTTCCATGATGCTTCCATCCGGAAAAGATAAGATGTTCTCCGCAATCTCAAGAACCGGCCCCCACTATTCCTTGCGAGATTTTGCTCGCGGATATCTTAGCCTTTATCCCCAAGACCAAATCGGCCTTGCAAAACTTTTGGATAAAAATAGCCAGGGAAAAATTTCCCAAACAGAACTTCTTGATTACGTAAATGGCGGTTCGAATACCGTAAATTCGGCCTTTTACAGTTACCTCCAGGAGCGCCGGAACACAACCATTTCCCAAGGGACTCCCCAACCCACTAAGAAATCATTTTGGGCTTCAATTTTCAGCTTTTTCTCAAACTTGTTTGGAAGAGCTTCTAGTCCAAAACCCCCGACCCCTTACGTTTCCGAAAACCTTTCACCAAGGTTAACCGTATCACCATCCTCCAATCTTTCATCCGCGAATCTTCAAAGTGGAACATCGCTACAAACTTCCGATGAAAAAAATGTTTTTGAGGAAAATGATCTTGCAACAGCCCAGGAAGCCTATTACAAAGCATTCGCCGATTACAATTCGGCAATCTCAGCTAAATCACCTGAATCGCAAGATGTAAAAATGGCCTACGAATCCCTTCAAACAGCGAAAACCAGGCTTTCCAAGATAAAAAGTAGTATGAAACGATGATTGGAAGTTCGCGTATTTTGGGGTAGGTTTATTCTTCCAAAACGGTTCTTTCTCGATTTAAAAACCAAAGAAGAAAAGAAACTCCCAAGGCCGCCATAAACAATTCTCGCAACTTTAAGCGAAGAATCCATTTTCTGAAAAAAAGCGGAGCGGCAAAACTCATTCCAATTAGAGTGAATGCAATAAACCAATTCATTCTTTCCCGTCCTTTAACCAATTTTGGATCTGGGGCCATGCCGGAACAAATTCAAGGGCTTTCTTGTAAGCATTCTTGGACTCTTTGGCAAAACCTTCCGAAAAATAAAAGGTCCCTAAATTTGCCCAAAAGTAACCGCATGTAAATCGCAGGGAATTTGATTTTTCCTTCAGTTCGCTAAATGGGAATTTTCTTCCCTCTGAGATGCCTCTAAGGCTTAAAATGTTTGAATGTAATATTTCCCGCAGAGTAGTTACATCAATAGAAATTTTGTCATTCTTTTCATTTGATAAGGGAACAAAATCCTTGAATCTAGAAACTACATTTTCCAAATTTTTCAGAATCTCAAGAGCCTCGGGAATCTTTCCACCGTCTAGGGCTTCAGAAAATGCCTTTAAGCCTTCTTCAAATTCTCCATTGCTCATTTTTATTTTGGGCGCCCAAAGCCTAATATTTCTATTCTTCAATGGGAAAAACCGTGAAAAAACTAATTCGGGCGGTGAAAAAATCGCGAAGGTAGAGTCAATATGAAGCGGAAAGGATTTGCCAATTTGGATTGGTTTCGAAAAACCCTTTATTTCTTCCAGAAGGAGAATGCGATTTTCGTTTGATAGATTCTGTAGTTTGTTTAAATATACCTCGAAGGCTTTTGGGTCAGGCCTTGCGGAAAGATAACATTCAATCCACCCATCGAAATCCGTCGGCACTTTGCAAGAATGACGCGTAATCCATTTTTCTTTTGCCGGCAGTGAAGATTTTTCAAATCCATTGGTTTCGAAGATAAAATTTTTGGGCCAAAAAATCTTAGCGGAAAGATCTAAAAGCGGAACATTTAGGGCTCGACATTCAATTTCTACGCTTAAGTTTTTGCGGCCATCATAAGTGATTACCTTTGCTCCAAATTGATACCAATCAGGTAATTTTAAGCTTGGGGTTATTGATAAACCTGGTATTTCCATAACAACAACCAAAACCGCAACAACAAAAACAAGAAAACAATCAAACCTTTTCAAAACACTAACCTGCCGTATCACGTTTTCTCAGCGTTGGAAATAAAATCACATCTCGAATTGATGGGGAGTCAGTCAACAACATTGCAACTCTATCGATTCCGAGTCCTAAACCTCCCGCGGGGGGCATTCCATAGCGCAATGCGTTTATGTAATCCTCATCCATGAGATGTACTTCCTCGACTCCCTTCGATCGCTGCGCTAGTTGTTCCTCGAACCTTGCATGTTGCTCTTCGGGGTCGTTCAATTCAGAAAATGCATTTGCAAATTCCCAGCCATTAATAAAAAGTTCAAATCTATCGGCAAGCGAAGGATCTTGTGGATTTGCCTTCGATAGGGGAGAGATTTCTTTTGGATACCCTATAATGAACGTAGGATCAATTAAAGTGGATTCAACCTTTTCCTCAAAAACCTTTACAATGATCTGGGCTGATGAATCTTTTAAAGCCGTTTCGACGCCCAACTCTTGGGCTTTCCTGGAAAGCGATTCACAAGGAGTCGTGAAAGAAAGATCTTTAATTCCCATTAAGGTTCCGACGGCATCGAGCATACGCAATCTCTTCCAGGGCTGAGAAAAACAGCATTGTATCCATGTTCCCATAGGCATGATAAGCTTCCATCATGGTAAATTCGGGATTATGCTTAATGGAAATTCCTTCATTTCGAAAATTTCGGTTTATTTCAAAAACTTTTTCGAAACCCCCTACCAATAACCTCTTTAAGTAAAGCTCCGGAGCTATTCTTAAAAATAGCTCCATATCTAACGCGTTATGGTGAGTTACAAAAGGCTTCGCCAGAGCCCCCCCAGGGATTGGATGCATCATGGGTGTTTCAACCTCGAGAAAACCTCTTTTGCTCATGAAATCCCGAAAAAATTGTACAAGTCGGCTGCGCTTTTCAAAAGTGCTCCTAACCTCGGTGTTAGCCAGTAGATCAACGTATCGTTGCCTGTATCTTTGTTCAATATCGGTAAGCCCGTGCCACTTTTCAGGCATCGGGTTAACCGCCTTCGATAAAATTACAATGTTTCGCGCCTTTAATGTAACTTCTTTCGTCTTGGTGCGAAAAACGACTCCTTCAATTCCAATTATGTCTCCGGCATACAACCGCTTAAATATCTGAAATATTTTTTCTCCGAGAATATCTTCCTTGAAATAAACTTGGATTCGGCCGCTCTGATCTTCAATATGCCCGAACGCGGCTTTTCCATGTCCTCTCTTTGAGACAAGTCTGCCCGCGACTTGAACCGGGCCCCATTCAAAACCTTCTAACTGTTTGGAATCATTTTCCGCGCTTTCAAAAGCTTTAATGGATTCCATTGAGTTATGGCTTCTATCAAATCTTTGGCCAAAGGGGTCTATCCCTTCTTTTCGGAGTTCTTCAATAATAGCCAAGCGTTGTTTTTGAACATCGTTTAAGGAAAGTTCTGATTCTTCCAAAGCTTCAAATCCGCCTTAATTTGATTTTCCGGAAAATTCCGCATTCAAAAAAATCAACACAAGTTGTTTAAAAGAATGGCTCTTTACCGGAATTGTAGAATATCATACACGGGGAGGGCTTTCAAGAAAGACGAAATTTCTTTATTAATTTCCGTTTAAACAACCGACAACAAAACGTTGTATTCGCGGGCTTACATATTCGATTGCCCGGCTAAATTTTCCGAAGGTTCTGAAATTCTCATTCTTTCCTCAAACCGGCGATTGAACCAATGAGTATATGCAACGCTAATTGCGTCGGCTTGATTGTGGTCTTTTAGAAAAACTCTGAACTCCGATTCGACCATCCGAACAACATCTTCTTTCCTTGCTCTTCCGGAGCCGGTAATTGCTAGCTTGATTCTTGCGGGAGGGTAAAAGAACACCGGAATCCTTGCTTCAGCGGCGCACATTCTTGCCACTCCGCGGAGTTCCCCCAGTGAAATAGGCGTTCGAGGAGAAGTTTGGGCCGGCAAAAAAACATCTTCAATCGCCATTTCATTTGGAGAAAAGCGTTCAAAAAGATCAAGTAAAAGCTGCCTTAATTTCAAAAGCTTCTTTCCAGGGTCTCTGTGGGAAAGCAAAATGCTATCACTCCAAACCAACCGAGGTCCATCAAAATCAAGAACGCACATCCCTGTTTTTGC